>JBJTVM010000447.1:0-11124 GCA_046081205.1 Pseudanabaena sp.
GTTATCGCCTCCTCCAGTTCAGATATTTCAGGGCCACCAACCTTGCGAGCTGGTATCCCTTCAGCTAATCCCTCCGCCTATATTGGTGCTTCCACCGCCATCGGTACGCCAGTAGCGATCGGACTATGTATTCCATTCTTCATTGGGATGGCTCAGGCTCTACAGGCCGCTGCTGGCAAATAATTCTAGATTGGTCGGCTTCTATAGTTGATACCCTGCTCTAACATACTCATTAGATTAGTAAACACAAGAGGTAATGAACATGGCTAAACCAGCCAAAAAGCTTGTCATCATCACAGAAAAGATTTTACAGAAAAAGGTTGCCCGTATCATTGAAGACTCGGAAGCATCTGGTTACACAGTGATTGAAACTGGCGGTAAAGGCAGTCGCAACGTGCGCTCTTCACAAGAGCCTGGTCATCATGACATGAGTACAAATATAAGGTTTGAGGTTCTCACCGCTGATCGTCTTATAGCTCAGCAAATCGCGGATAAGGTGGCAATGACCTATTTCCTCGATTATGCTGGTATCGCCTATATCAGTGATGCAGAAGTGCTATATGGAAGTAGTTTCTGTGGACCAGAAGGCTGTTAAATCGATAAATTTCATCTGTATCGTTGAAAGGTCCCAGCAATTCTCATTATAAAAATCGGTTTTTTAAAATCCCGCTGTTAGCGGGATTTTAAAAAACCGATTTTAGTATTTCCAGCGCCTTCGGCGCTGGAAATACTAAAATCGGTTTCATTTAGCGATTTTATAAAAAAGCGATCGCGCATAAACTTAGTGCCTCAGCCCACTCAACGATCGCCCCATAGGTATCGCCAGTCTGTCCGCCCAATTGACGATTTAGCCATGCACCGATTAGCCACGCAAAGCTAAACCCCACTACTGTTAAACCAATTCCTAAATAAAGTGAGTTGCCAAAATAGGCGATCGTGCAATTACCAGCCGTTAACAAAATTGCCACTAGCCACACTTGCCAATGATGCAAATCCTCTTGATGAAATTTGCCTTTGCCGATCGCTTTGAGGTACGGATAAGCCATAATCGCCCGAAGTTGCCCCCATCTTGCCCATGCCCAAACACTCGTTAAAATCCACAGGCGCTGATCCTTAATAGCAGCAAGTGCGATAACTTTTAATAACAAAATAGCCACTAGCCAAACTTGCCAATGATGCAAACCCTCTTGATGAAATTTGCCTTTGCCGATCGCTTTGAGATATGGATAAGCCATAATCGCCCGAAGTTGTCCCCATCTTGCCCATGCCCAAACACTCGTTAAAATCCACAAGCGCTGATCTTTAATAGCAGCAAGTGCGATAACTTTTAATAACAAAATAGCGATTGCTGCGATCGCTCCAAAAGCGCCAGTATGACTATCAGCCATCACCTCAAGGCGACGCTGCGGATCGGTGACAGCCAGCCCGTCGGCAGTATCCATCGCGCCATCAAGATGTAATCCGCCTGTAATCAATAGTCCTAATAAAATTGTCAGTAGCGATCGCAGATAGATAAATTCTGGAGCAGGTTTGAGCAGTCCTAAGCAAAGATCAAAACAAGCGATCGTTACACCAATAAAAATACCGATTAGTGGCGCATAGAGAGCAATTCCCCGAAAGTCGAGCATTCCCTGCGGACGCAAAGGCAAACAAGTATAAAAAATTAGCGCGGCTTGAAATTTTCGCCAATGCTGCATTTGAAAACATCCATAAATTGAGAGAGGGCGCAAAGCGCCCTCTCTCAATTTATGAGTTTTTGTACCTTAGGTAATAAAAATCGGGAAATTTGGTGTGAAGAAAGCTAGATTAGTTAGGATGGAGGAATATTTTTATATAAAAAAGTTTGTTACAGAGAGCATGATAAAACAGCGTCGTACTTGGTCTTGGCTCGTAATTAGTTTAGTAGCGATCGCCTTGCAGTTTTTCTGGATCGGTGGCGTAAATGCTGCGGTTACGGACTCATTGCAAGAACAAAAATTTCTAACTAATGTTTGGCAAATCGTCAACCGTTCCTATGTAGACGCTGATTTTAATCATCAAAACTGGTACAAAGTCCGCCGCCAATTTGTCAATCGCAAATTTAATAGTCGCGAAGATACCTATCAAGCAATTCGGGAAATGCTTGCCACTCTAGACGATCCTTTTACGCGCTTGCTAGAACCTGACAAGTTCAAAAGTATGCAAACCAGTACTTCAGGAGCTTTAACAGGTGTAGGGCTACAAATTGCCGTTGATGAACCAGATAATAATGTCACCGTGATTGCGCCGATCGAAGGCTCACCTGCGGATACGGCGGGTGTGCGATCACGCGATCGCATTGTTGCCATCGATAACATTCCTACTAAAGGCTTAAGCCTCGATGAATGTGCGACGAGAATGCGTGGCGCGATCGGCTCTGAAGTTAAGCTCAGTCTAGAGCGTCCACTCGCCGATAGTAAAGGTTTTGAGAAGCTTGATGTGGTGATTAAACGCGATCGGATTGCGGTTACGCCAATCATCGCCAAACTCAATCAAGAAGAAAATCATAAGGTTGGCTATATCCGTTTAAACCAGTTCAACGGTAACGCTTCCGCAGATATGGAAAAGACGATCAAAAAGTTTGAAGCCGAAGGAGCCGATCGCTACGTTCTCGATCTTCGAGGTAATCCTGGGGGACTCTTTGATGCAGGTTTACAGATTGCGCGGATGTGGATTCCTGAAGGCACTGTCGTGTATACCGTAGATCGTCATGGCATCCAAGAAAGTTTTGATGCTAAAGGTGAAGCGATTACCACCGATCCTTTAGTAGTTCTCACCGATAGCGGCAGTGCTAGCGCTAGTGAAATCCTCGCTGGTGCATTACAGGAAAATGATCGCGCTCAACTGGTTGGCACAAAGACCTATGGCAAAGGCTTAATTCAATCACTGTATGAATTAGAAGACGGCTCAGGCTTGGCGGTGACGATCGCGAAGTACGAGACTCCCTTACACCACAACATCCATAAGCGCGGCATTATTCCTAATGTGGAAGTTGCGCTGACAGAACCAATTACTCGTAAACAACTTGGTACAAAGGAAGATCCGCAATATATTGCCGCACTATCAGTTCTAGATGGAACCTATAAAAATGTCATTGCGAAGTCTTAACTGATTTTACGTGGAAGGAATACTTGCGCTGTTGAAGGATCAGGGCTGGCACGGGGGCACAGCCCCTACCAAAGATTTAAATTATTCAGATAGGGGCAATCCCCCCGTGGTTGCCCCTCTGTGCCAGCAGCAAGAAATTTACGCCCTGAGTTCCACATAACACCAGGCATAAATAGAGTTCACTTTTGGGAACTTATGCAAAGAGAGCCTTGCTTAGCAAGGCTCTCTTTGTTTTTAACTTAGAGCCATCAATTCAGGATCTTGGAATAGAGGCGTACTTAAGTAACGTTCGCCAAAACTAGGCTGGATCATCACCACCATTTTGCCAACATTCTCAGGACGCTTGGCAATCTGGATCGCCGCATAAAGCGCTGCACCACTAGAAATTCCTGATAGCAGCCCTTCTTCACGCGCTAACCTACGTCCAAATGCGATCGCTTGATCGTCAGACACAGGAATAATCTCATCAATCAACTCTGTTTTCAAAACTTCAGGAATAAACCCTGCGCCGATACCTTGGATTTTGTGAGGGCCTGGACGATTACCTGCTAAGACTTGGCTATTAGCTGGCTCAACGGCAATCGCCTTAAAAGATGACTTACGTGATTTGAGAACTTCAGCAACACCTGTAATTGTGCCACCAGTCCCAACTCCCGAAATCAAGAAGTCAATCTGTCCTTCCGTATCTTCCCAAATTTCTTCAGCAGTAGTCCTGCGATGAATCGCTGGATTAGAAGGATTGCGGAACTGTTGCAACATGTAGGCATCGGGAGTGCTTTCGCTAATCTCCTTAGCTCGTCTAATTGCACCGCCCATGCCCTCAGTTCCAGGAGTTAATTCGAGGGTGGCTCCGTAGGCGCGTAACATTGATCGCCTCTCCATACTCATAGTTTCGGGCATTGTCAGAATTAATTTATATCCCTTAGCGGCTGCAACCATCGCCAAAGCAATCCCTGTATTACCTGAAGTTGGCTCGACCAAAATTGTCTTATTAGGCGAAATTAAGCCCTGTTCTTCAGCTTCTTGGATCATGTTCACGCCGATCCGATCCTTAACTGAGGCGGCGGGATTCATGCCCTCTAGTTTGACGATAATTCGCGCCACACAGCCTTCAGCCTTGGGAATACGCTGCAATTCGACTAGGGGTGTACGACCGACTAATTCAGTAATGTTATTGGCGATTTTCATAGATAAAAGCTTAAATGATTGCGGGTAAATGAGCTTGTAGTCAACTTTAGATCATTTTTGAGGGCTTGCAGTTTTTAAGCAAATCAAGCGATCGCTACTTTTATGCCCCAAAAGCTACACACACTAACTCTTTTCGGGTTTAATAGGGATATTGCGATCGCAAAAAAATTTCACAACATCATCACAAACTTATTAATTAATATTAAATAAACTCCTATGGCTGCTACTTTAAAAGATTTTTTAGAAGAATGTCACACTCTCGGCTTAGTGCGTCTGATCGTCACCAGTGATGCGGGTGTACTAGAAGCAAGGGTAAATATCGAGAAGCTGTTTTATGCAGAACTCCCCAAGGGTAAGTATGCGAATATGCACTCCGAACACATCGAGTTTCACCTAAACATGAACAAAATCACCGATGTTCGCTTTGAAACCGCCGAAGCCAAACGCGGCAATTTCACCACCTACGCCGTCCGCTTCCTCGATGCCGATGACAAAGCGCAAATGAGTGCGTTCCTCCAATGGGGTAAACCAGGTGAATATGCCGAAGGTCAAGTCGAAGCCTGGTCTGCTCTCAAAGACAAGTACGGCGAAACATGGAAGCCCGAACCTGTTGAAAGTGTATAGGTCATAATTGTGTATTTTCTGTTGGCAACTACGCCAAGAGAAAAATAAATAAAATTAAGCAATTATCCAAAATGATAGGAAAGCTAGGACTATGACATGATTTTTGTAATAAGTCATAGCCTGAAATTTGATATGGATTATCAGAAGGAATTACCCATATGATTAAAATTTATAAACCAAGTAAGATACCTTCAGCATCCGAATATATTTCAGGTCTAGCAGCTATTAAACATAAACATCAAATTAGTGATTCACAAGTGCGATTACTTCAGCAGCAATACTATGCAATTGATCACAAAATTGGTTCTACAGAGTTAGCTGTATTAGCTGAAATCAAAGGCGGAAGAGGAACTGTAAATCTTTTGTATGGTCGATTAGGAAGGCTTTTTTGTGAAGAAATTGGTTTTGAGCCAGATCAGCGTGAAGTAGGAACTTACAAATGGTGGTCTATTTGGTCAACAGGCTATGAAGAATACAATCGTTTCTATTGGCAGATGCATCTTCAAGTTGCGGAAGCTTTAGAAACACTGGGTTGGGTTCGTCGAACTAGCGAATCGTCAAGTTCTCTAAACCTATATCCTGACGAAATAGCGGAGATGAAAGTTTATCGAGAAGGTGCAGCAAAACAGATCTTAGTTAATTCTTATGAAAGAGATTCTCAAGCTAGAGCAGAATGCATAAAACAGCATGGATTAGATTGTTCTGTTTGTGGATTTAATTTTAGTAAGGTTTTCGGAGAATTAGGCAAAGGATTTATCCATGTTCATCATCTTAAGCCTATTTCCGAAATTGGTGAAGAATATGTGATTAATCCAGTTAAAGATTTACGTCCTGTATGTCCTAATTGTCACGCTATGATTCATCGATCTTCTTCGCTACTAAGTATTGAAGAAATGAAAGCAATAATTCAGCAGCAATCTTGTTAAATACTTGAAGGATAATCACATTAAAAAAGATATGCTTTTGCCCAAGAGAATAGCATTGAATTGAGTCCTGTAAATGATTATTTAAACTCCCAATTATCTTCGTATTGTTCTATTGTTGGAGTTAGGATTTTGTAATGTTCTTCATCAAAGCCGATTCGGAATAAACGCATTGGAGTATCTTTATTATTTGATGTTAGCTCCCGCCAAAGGCGATGTTCAGTTTCGACATATTGCGACACAACGGAACTAGGTACGATAAAATATCGCGCTGCCTTTGATTCTAAACCGATAGTAACAAAGCAGTACCAAAGATTAGGACGAGATATTGTTTCATGCTTTTGATGCATGATCCAGCCAGTTAAATATCGACCGAATATTTTAGAAACTGGCGGACGCTTTCTACTATCTAGATTAGTTTTGACTTCAAGTTGATATAGTTGATTTGTTTCAGGATTGGATACAAGAATATCTACATTTTTAGTTCGCCCTAATGTCATGTTTGCGTCATATCCCCAAAGAGCGAGCCGAGATAAAGCTGCAAATTCCCCAGCTAAAGATACCGAATTAGGGGAAATCCTACGTTTTTTGCTATTTTCATCCATAGATCGTGTAATTACTATTATTTCTAGTCAATTTAGTTTACTGCATTTCCCCATCAGGTTATGGAATTCATTGGTATGCGATCGATGAAGATTTGACAATTAAAGGACTTATTAAATTAGCGACGGTTGCTCAAACAGCTTAAATAATGTGCGATCGCTGTTTGATTTTTTGGAGAGGCGATCGCGATTTTGGGTATTGAGGAGGCGATCGCTGTTTGATTTTTTTGTTGGGGCGATCGTGATGTTTTTGGGTGTTGATGGGGCAATCGCTGGTTGATTTTTGTAGAGTGGCGATATTACATCCATTAAGTTTGTTTTTTGCTAGACTACATACCAAATACTCATCACTTTGAGGTTATTTATGAGATCGATAGAGCTACTAACAGAAGAATTATTATCTCTCCCTAGCATTTCTAGAGCACTATTAGCTGAAAAACTAGTCGAAAGCCTAGAATTTGACACCGATCCAACTATTCAAGCAACATGGACAGCCGAAGCAAAAAAAAGACGTGATACAGTTCGTGATGGCATTGTTCAAACAATCGAAGGAGAAGACGCTCTAGCTCAGGTAAGGCGGTTACTTGCATAATGAAGTATGTATTTCATCCCGAAGCACTTGCCGAATATTCTGATGCAGTTCAATATTATGCTGAACAAAGAACAGAAATTGCCCAAGCATTTATCAATGCAATTGAAGATGCAATTTTTCGGATTAAAGAATCTCCTAATCGTTATCCCGCAATTGATGAAGATATTCGCCGATGCATGACACGAAAATTTCCCTACGGAATCCTCTATACGATTGAGCAAGATTACATTCTCATTTTAGCCGTGATGCATTGCAGTCGAGAAATTGGATATTGGAAGAATCGAAAGTAAGGCGATCGCTGTTTGATTTTTTACAAAGTGGCGATCGCGATTTTGGGTATTGAGAGGGCGATCGCTCTGCAACTCAAACTTAAACTCTGTGGTAGGATCTTAAGTATTTTAGCTACCTAAATTATATGAAAAGCCAGTTATTACAATTAGCTTTTGAAATAGAGCTTCAAGACGGAGAAAAACTTACAATACCTAGCTCTATAGTAGAAGGAATCGGCAAAGGTAAATGGCTTATTACCATTCAGCCAAAATCAGAAACAGGCGATCTTGCCCATGATGCTTTCTTAAAAAGTTATTCGCCAGAAGATGAAGGATTGTATGACGACTATTAAGGGAGGAGAAATCTGGATTGCAGCAATTCCTTTTACAAATGGCATATCTTCAAAAAAGAGACCTGTCCTAATTCTTTAGGTAGATGGTGACGATATTGTATTAGCAGCAGTGACATCAGCACAACCGAGAACACAAACTGATGTTTTACTAAAAGACTGGTCAGCCAGTGGTTTGCGAGTTGCCTCAACCGTACGTTTATCTCGACTTGATTGTTTAGAGAAGTCTCTACTTGTTACCAAATTAGGGCAGCTATCTCAGGATGATGCTAATCATTTGTGCGAAGTATGGAACACTCATATCAAACCTCAGTTCTAGACTAGAGCGATCGCTGTTTGATTTTTTGCAAAGTGGCGATCGCGATTTTGGGTATTGAGAGTGCGATCGCTGTTTGAGTTTTATGGAATGGCGATATTACGGGTAAGCACCAGAGAGTATTCAACTTTGCCCTATAATCAAGTCTAAGTTAGTAATTTTGATATGACACCTAATCTCTTCTCAAACCTCAACCGCCGCAAATTTATCGGACTTTCCACCTTGTTTTTACTTGGAGCCTGTGGATCGCAAACGACTCAATCCACGACCTCCTCAGGTAAAAGCAAAATCGTCTTTTGGACAATGCAATTAAAACCGCAATTTGACAAATACATGACGGATTTAATTGCAGGATTTGTAAAAGTGAATCCGACAGCCGAAGTAGAATGGGTGGATATTCCTTGGGGAGAGATGGAAACTAAGATTTTGAGTTCTGTTGCAGCAAAAACTGCCCCTGATGTTGTAAATCTAAATCCGCAATTTGCATCGAAACTAGCTGAGAAAAAAGCACTAGTGGATATGGGGAAGGCGATATCTGATGCTGACAAAGCTGGCTACTTTCCGAATATTTGGAAAGCCAATCAACTGGATAATGTCACCTTTGGATTGCCTTGGTATGTAGCCACTGATATCACTATTTACAACCGTTCTCTATTTGAAAAAGCAGGCCTAGATCCTGCAAAACCACCACAGACTTTTGAGGAACTTACTAAGGTTTCTGAACAGATTAAAGCAAAGACTGGTAAATATGCTTTCATGCTGACAATGGATGGTGGTCAAGTTTTAGAAGCGATGGTACAGATGGGCATGAAGTTGCTGGATGCAAATGGCAAGGCCGCCTTTAATGATCCTGCTGGCAAAGCTGCCTTTGACTATTGGGTAAACCTTTTCGAGAAGCAACTAATTCCCCGTGAAATCTTAACCGAAGGACATCGCAAAGCCGTAGAACTCTATCAAGCAGGAGAACTGGCGATTTTATTAACTGGCCCCCAATTTTTGCAAGCTGTCGCTAAAAATGCGCCCGAAACTGCTAAAACAACCGATATTGGCTCACAAATTACTGGCTCAACGGGCAAAAAGAGCGCCGCAGTGATGAATGTCGCTGTACCAACAACATCCACTAATCAAGAACTAGCCGTAAAATTTGCACTCTATTTAACTAATGCTGAAAATCAGCTTGCTTTTACCAAGGTAGAAAATCTCTTGCCTTCTACAATCAAAAGTTCTAGCGATCGCTATTTCACGGAAGCCGCTAAAGATGCCTCCATCCTTGATCGCGCTAGAGTGATCAGTGCCTCGCAACTTCCTCAATCTGAAGTCTTAATTCCCCCAGCCAAAGATGTTGAAAAACTTCGCAAGATTATTTATGAAGAGTTGCAACTAGCGATGCTCAAGGAGAAACCTAGCGATAAAGCGATCGCCTCTGCCGCAGAACGGTGGAATTCTCTTTAAAAACTAATGCAGGTAGTCCTGAAAAGGTAAGGATTTATTTTAGTAAGGACGGGCAGCGCGAAGCGCCGCCATCCTTACCTATTTAGCACCTCTCTAATGCAGGTTGCTCTCTGGGCAACCTGCATTAGTTTTGAATAGTTTGGTTGTTAATTTTCTTAGTTGATTTTGAGGATTTCATGACAACTGCGCTAGATTAGCAGCAGTTCTGAAAGTGGGGTATTACCCGTGAAGAAATTAATAAATATTCAGGATATTTGTCAGAGCTTTAGTAAGAAGCTTTGGCAGCGATCGCTGGTTTCTGGTGCAGCGATTGCTATGCTAGGCACTGTTACTTTACCTGCGAACGAAGGGAATAGGGCAGCGATCGCTCAACAAACAGCACCGCAAAATTCACAACAATTCTCACAGCCCGAAACGCGATCGCCATCTGTACAAATGATGCAAGTAGCCGATCTTAAACTTCCATTCTGGGTATGGATCATCGGCGGCGTTGTCGTCGTCTTTGTCTTTTTGCCACAGGTGGGTTGGATTTTAGGATTGATTGTGATTGGTGAACGCGAAGTTGGGATTGTAGTTAAGAAGTTCTCATTTCGTGGTGATTTACCCGCAGGACAACTGATCGCACTCAATGGTGAAGCTGGATATCAAGCTGATACCCTTGCTCCTGGTTGGTATTTTGGCTATTATCCTTGGCAATATGGAATTCGCAAAGAGTCTGTAGTCGTGATTCCCCAAGGTGAGATTGGGCTGATAATTGCCAACGATGGCAAGTCTATTTCTCCTGATCGCATCCTCGGCAAAACTGTCCCCTGCGACAACTTCCAAAACGCTAGGGAATTCCTGTTAGCTGGCGGTGAAAAAGGTCGGCAAATCGCCATCCTCACCGCAGGAACCTATCGGATTAACACTGCATTATTTACGATTGTTACTTCCGCCAATGCTGCTCAAAATGGCATGTCACCTGCGGAGTTAAAGCTCTATTCAGTCGCCCCAGAAAAAGTTGGCATTGTCACTACCTTAGATGGTATTCCCATCGAAACAGGAGCGATCGCTGGGGCGATTATTCCCGAACATGATAATTTCCAAAATGCTCAGTTATTTATTAATGGTGGTGGTCGTCGTGGCTTGCAGGAGCAAGTAATTCTTTCGGGTTCATGGAACCTGAATCCTTGGTTTGCTCAAGTGGAACAGGTGAAAATGACGGAAATTCCCATTGGCTATGTGGGCGTGGTAATTTCCTTCGTGGGTGGTTCTCAAGATGATGTCAGTGGAGCTTTATTTACCCACGGTCATTTAGTAAATGTGGGTGATAAAGGGGTATGGATTGAGCCGCTTTACCCAGGTAAGCATCCATTGAATACGCACATTATGAAAGTAGAACTAGTTCCTACCACTAATATTGTGCTGAATTTCAGCTCGCGCACAGAACAGCATGGTTATGACTCCAAACTTAGTGCCTTGAATGTACGCTCTAATGATGGTTTTGCCTTCAATTTGGAAGTTGCTCAGATCATTCATGTGGGTTCATTGGACGCACCTAGAGTAATTTCGCGAGTTGGCTCAATGCAAAATCTTGTCGATCATGTATTGCGTCCCACGGTTGGCAACTACTTCCGTAACTCGGCACAGGCTTATACCGTCTTAGATTTCTTGATTGCTCGCAGCGATCGCCAAGCAGAAGC
>JBJTVM010000448.1:0-3410 GCA_046081205.1 Pseudanabaena sp.
CGCCAAAGTGGGTGTGCCCATGTTACCTGTCGTCAAGGGTGCAGAGGTAACGGCGCATCAGATCTTGCTCTATACCCTATTAATAATTCCTGTATCGTTATTACTGGTTTATCCTTGCAATGTTATGGGACTAGTCTATGCCGTGTCAGCCGTTGGACTAGGCGGTGCATTTATTTACAAGGCGACTCAGTTACTCAAGGAACCGAGCGATCGCAATGTTGCTCGTTCTGTTTTCAAATATTCGATTCTCTATTTGGGATTACTTTGTGTGGCGATGGGAATCGATAGTTTGCCAATTGCTCATATTTCTGGAGATCAAGCGATCGCTTTATTACAGACTACAATCGCAACAATAAACCTCTAAAGAGAAGAGGCACTTTGTGCTTCTTCTCTTTAGATACAGCAATTACCGATACACGTTCAAATGGCGCAAAGTGGTAAAAATCGCAGAGTGATTTTTACCACTTTGCGCGTTCGTTGAATTGACGTTTGATACCAATTCACAGAAGTGTGAAGACACTTCTGTGAATTAAAACCCAAACCCTGTAAGGGTTTTAAAAGCACAAAATGGCGTAGCCATTTTGTGCTTTTGTATGATTAGGTCTACAATAGACAAACTTTAATTTAGGCAGAATTTGAGTGAATCCCGATCAGTCGTCAATACTAGAAAAAATTCGGCAACAGTTTGATAGTAGCCCCTATCCGCGTATACCCTTGGAACAGTCGCCCAAGGATAACGCTTATCAGCTATATATCCATAGTTTAGTTACGGTTTTTTATCGACGCGATCGCCAAGTCATTGACACAACAGATAAATTAATCTTAGATGCGGGATGCGGCTCTGGGTATAAGTCTCTGATTTTGGCAGAGGCTAATCCCAAAGCAAAAATTATTGGTGTGGATATATCGTCAGAGTCAATAAAACTAGCCGAACAGAGGCTGAAATATCATGGTTTTGATAATGCTGAATTTCATTGCTTATCAATTGAAGATTTGAGTGATCTAGGCTATCAGTTTGACTATATCAACTGCGATGAGACTTTGTATCTGATGCCTGACCCTGCGATCGCCCTAGCAGCAATGAAATCTGTTTTAAAGCCTGATGGTATTATTCGTGCAAATTTACATAGCACTTTACAGAGATTGAGCTTTTACCGAGCGCAGCAAATGTTTACTTTAATGGGGGTAATGGATGGAGACATTGGAGATCTTGAAATAGAGACAGTAATTGAGACAATGCAAGCCCTGAAAGATAATGTCAATCTCAAAGTACAGACTTGGGATGCTAGTTTTTTAGGAGAAGCTGGCAAAGAGAAGATCCTAACGAATCAGTTATTACAAGGAGATAAGGGATTTGCGATCGCAGATCTGTTCTCAGCACTAGGAGTGGCTGAGCTAGAGTTTGTGAGTATGGTGAACTGGCGAGACTGGAATCTCAGAGAACTTTTTAAAGAGTCGGATAACTTGCCCCTAGTTTGGGAAATGAGTTTACCAGATACCAGCATTGAAGATCAGTTGCGGATGTATGAGCTAATTAATCCAGTCCATCGTCTACTAGATTTTTGGTGTGGTCATTTCAGCCAATCACCTCAGATGATATCCTTTGAAGATTGGAATGAAGGTGACTGGTATTCCGCAAGGGTATATCTACATCCACATTTACAGACTCAACGATTTAGCGCAGATTTGCAAAGTTCTGTGATGCAATGTCGTACTGTTAATTTGAGTCAACATTTATCTTTGGTCAAGCCAGTTGTAACCGTTGATAGCTCTATGGCGGCTTGCCTATTGCCTTTACTCGACTCTCCGCAAACTATTGCCACTTTATGCGAATATTATGCAAAAATCAGACCCGTCAATCCGATTACTTTGCGATCGCAAGGTATAGACGAGATATTCCCGTTGGTACAAAATACTATTTGCGATTTAGAGAGTTTGGGATATTTGATGATAAGTCGATAACTTTGGACATATTGTTAGTGAACCCTTGCTACTTGGTTGCGAGTACTGCTTATAGGAGTTTGCTCCACTTATTTTGAAGGAATGAAAACTGATAAACTTTTCTATCGCATCTTTTTGTCACAACCTGATTTGATCTCAGAGTTAGTGCCTGATATTCCTGCAAACTGTGAGTTTGACTACAGTGCGCCAGTGGTAAAAGAGACAGAAATTAGGCTAGACGGACTACTCACGCCAATTTCTGATGATCTGAATTTGCCACTGGTGTTTTTGGAAGCGCAAATGCAAAGTGACAATGACTTTTATGGTCGTTTTTTTGCAGGCATATTTCTGTATTTGAGGCAGTATAAGATTGCTAGACCTTGGCGTGGATTGGTAATTTTGCGCCACCGCAGTCAAAATTTAGGCATTGAGTCAGCCTATCAAATTTTGCTAGATACTTGGGCGCATCGCCTTTATTTGGAAGATTTGATTGGGTTGCCTGATTTGAGTCCAAATTTATCTCTGCTAAGGCTTTTGGTTATTCCTGATCAAGAGGTGAGTAACTCGGCTCAAGAAATCTTGAGGAGTAGCCATACGCCAACTGAATTTAGGATGCGCCTAGACTTGGTAGAAGCTATACTAATAAACAAATTCCCCCAGTTGAGTATTGAGGAGATCAGAATAATGTTAAATCTTAAAGAAGCCGATATAACTCAAACACGCTTTTATCAAGAAGTTTTCCAAATTGGGCGCAGGAACGGTCTTCAAGAGGGTCAGCAGGAAGGTCAACAGATAGGTCAACAGATTGGTCAACAGATTGGTCGCCAAGAGGGTGAGGTTGAAATAGTGCTGCGTCAGATCAATCGTCGTTGTGGGCAACTGCCGAACGCAAAACAAGCACAAATAAAAGCACTACCCATAGATGCGATCGAAAGTCTTGCTGATGCTTTGCTAGATTTTAAGGGAATGGCGGATTTGGAGACTTGGTTACGGGAAAATGTTGTCTAGTTGGTTTTGAAGAGGCGATCACTCTTTTAGCCTTGAGTAGCCTTGAGCGATAGTGATCAGTTGAATATAGCAAGGAGGAAAAGTCATGATTGCTGAAGTAAAACTTAGCACTAAGACTCTTTATGAGTCGGATTACTCGCTTTGGGTGCAGGAGACTGCTAAGCAATTACAAAATCGAGATTTTGATGCTCTTGATCTAGAAAATTTGATTGAGGAGGTTTTAGATTTGAGTCGGCGCGATAAGCTAAAGGTTAAGAGTTTACTGAAAAGATTATTTGAGCATTTGCTTAAACTCAAGTATTGGCAGTCAGAAGTTTTTAGAAATCAGGCTCACTGGAGAAGAGAAATTATTAATTTTCGACAACAAATTCGCGACGAGTTAAAAGATAGTCCTAGTTTAAGACCGTTTCTAACTCAGGTACTTGATGAGTGTTATCAAGATGGGCGCAAGCTTGCAGCAG
>JBJTVM010000449.1:0-4513 GCA_046081205.1 Pseudanabaena sp.
GAAAGTGTTGCTTTGCAACACTTTCACACTTTTTCTTGGTTTGGGTTTGAGCGAGAAGTGCTGTAGGACTACCATAAAAGCAATCTATTTATCGCCATTTGAGTATAAGAGTAAACATGATTCGATATCTGCCCCTTGTAGTAGGGACATTGGGAGGCTTTGCCCTACTAGCAAATCGGATGGTAACATTCAATCTCACGGCTAGCCAATCTCGTGCTGATGCTCTAGGGGTTTTATTGAGTGCCGTGTTGATTTTAGTGGGGTTACTATGGCAGCAAGCTCAGCCGAAGCCACCTGAGGCTGTAACTTTAATTGGCGAAGAAGGCTTAGAAATTGATGACTCGCTAAGCGATGCAATTAAAACTGAACTGGCTTGGGCTTCACATATTTTGCTAACTAATACGGTAACTAAAGTAGTAGCAGTTTATTATGATCGCCAAACTATTCTCCGCAGAGGCATTTTAGGTAAGAGCCAGCAGGTAAATATTGGTGCAATCTCTGAGCGTGTGATGAAGACTCAAAAGCCAGTTTATTTGGTCAAATTAGAGCTTTATCCAGGTCGGGTGGAGTTTGACTATCTACCCGAAAATACTCAGGGTGTAATCGTGCAACCTCTGGGCGAAAAAGGAGTCATGGTATTAGGGGCAAATATTCCCCGTAGCTACACTAAGCAAGATGAAAATTGGGTAACGGCGATCGCTGAAAAACTCACCTATAATCTCGAAAAAATGTCCTCATAAGTACCTCATCAGATCTCATACCTGTAGCGCACGCTGCATGTACGCCACAGGTTTTCCTCATTACACTAAAAAAATTATGCTAAACCGCATTTTTCTAACTGCTGCCTTGTCTTCATTACTCGCTACTGCTTTGGTCTTACCCTCGTCCAATCGAGCGATCGCCCAAACACCTCAAGAAAGTAGTAATACAACTAAGCCTATCAAGCCTACTGTTAAGACTACTGCGCCGATTATTTCGCAAGAAAAACGAGCCTTGATCAAAGAGTTGCTAGAGATTACAGAAGCTACTAAAAATGCTGAACAGATTATGGATTCGATGGTGCGTTCTGAGTTGCCGAATCTGGTATCAGCAGTCCTCAAAAATGCTCCTAACCTCGACAGCGATCGCCCAGAAATTCAAAAACAATTTAGTGAGATCGTCTCACGCATGGTAGGAAAATATCGCGATCGGGTGATCAAAAAAATTGATGTCAATCAGTTAATTGAACAGGTTTCCTATCCGATCTATGACAAGTATTTTACAGAATCAGAATTGCGCGACATTATCGGATTTTACAAGTCGTCAACTGGCAAAAAGGCTATTAGTCTGATGCCACAGATTTTTAATGACTCTTTTCAGCGTACTAACGAAATTTTGTTGCCCCAAATGTCGCGGATTATGACCGAAATTATTACCGAAGAGCTTTTAAACGCATTACCCCGTAAGTAATAGTAAATTTTGTGTGGCGCGGCTTCGCCGCACCACACAAAATTTACTGTAACAGTCTTAGCCATTGCTATACTGTAATGCTGTAAGCGCTTTGTCGCATTAGCAAACCTTTAACACTCTACTCCACCGTTACATCCTGAAAATACGCATGGCACTTCTAGATCGGCAAGGTCGTTTATTTGGTAAATTCAGCATTCTAGACATCGGCGCGATCACGACGATCCTGATTGTCCTGATTGGCTTACTCGTCGTCCCTGGCAATAGCGGCAGTTCGATCGCTCAAGTGCTATCTGCCGAAAATAAGACAGTCCAAGTAGATATGAATGTACGGGGTTTAAGTGCTAATGACCCTCAAAACCTTGTCAAAGTCGGCGATAAAGTGAAAATTATTATCCGCAATCAACCACGTGGCGAAGTCACAGTTAAAAAAGTAGATATTTCAGTTCCCAAAATTGTCGCCGCTAAAGCTGATGGCACAGCCGTTTATTTTGATGATCCTCGCGCCGTTGCCACTTCTCAATCCGACCTAGCAATCACCCTCGAAGCAACTGCCCAAATTACCAATGATGGGGCTGTATTTGCCAGTGAAAAGGTGAAAGTCGGTACATCAATCGATATTGAAGGCCCGAGATATATTATTCGGGGTAGTGCGATGGCGGTGAGGTATTAATTATGCAATCCCCATTTCCTCAAGGTTTTTTACTTAAAGGTCGCTATGCAATCCGATCAACGATTGGACAGGGTGGTATGGGGCGTACATACTTAGCACAAGATTTAGAGCGCTTTAATGAAACCTGCGTACTCAAAGAGTTTATTCCACCACAAGATTCTCTAGAAGTATCCGAAAAAGCCAAAGAACTCTTTCGCCGAGAAGCTTCAGTACTTTATCAAATCCGCCATCCCCAAGTGCCAGAATTCCGCGCCACCTTTGAGTCCGATGGGCGACTACTCTTGGTTCAAGACTATGTTGATGGCAAAAACTATCGTAATTTGCTACTAGATCGCCTCAAGGTTGGACAGACATTCTCGGAAAATGAAATTCTTGCGTTAATGCAACAGCTTTTACCTGTGCTGAGCTATCTGCATAGTCACAACATCATTCACCGTGATATTTCTCCTGAAAACCTAATGTTGCGATCGCAGGATAAATTACCTGTGCTGATTGATTTTGGGGTTGTCCAAGAAACTAATGCCAAACTCAACTCGCAAATGGGAGTTCCCGCCTCAACGGTCGCGGGTAAAGCGGGCTATGCGCCACCAGAACAATTGCAGTCAGGAAGCGCCTATGCCAATAGTGATCTCTATGCCCTTGCCGTAACTTCGATTGTCTTGCTGACTGGCAAAGAACCATCGGAACTGTTTGATAGCATCAATTTAGCGTGGAATTGGCAGCAGTTTGCGAATGTCAATCCCGCCTTTGCAAGGGTGATCAACCAAATGTTGAGCTACAAACCCACCAATCGCTATCGATCAGCAGATGAGGTAATACAGGCTCTGCAAGTTGCTCAAGCCTCTTTTTCGGGCGCAAAGACCTATGTAGTAGGTCGGCAAGTGCCTTCCAATGTGGCTGCCAATATACCTCAGAAAACGGTTGTTGCAGGTGCTAGCAATCGCAACCCTGCATATAGCAATCAAAATGCGCCAACTCGTTCAAACAGTAGTGGTTCCGTCAATTGGTTTTTAGGAATTTTAATTGTTTTAGTGGCTGGCGTTGGCTCATGGGCGGTCACATCTTTCTTTTTTAGCCGTAATCGAGCTACCACAACTCCCACTGAGTCAGCGATCGCTTCTCCCACCGCCACACCAAGCGCCGCAAATGTGACAAACATCAATACTAGTCTTGAACTCAAGTCCTTAGGAGAGGGCTTAAATCGTGGACTTGGTAGCGGTAAGATTGTGGCGGGACAAGCTGTTAATTTCCGTTTTAATGGTGAAAAAGATGAGCTTCTTACCGTTTCTTTAAATGGTGCAGACTTACAAATGACCATCCAAAGTGATGATCAAGTTAGCCTCGACCGTAAAGCGATTGACAATGCTACGGGATATTGGCAAGGTCGCCTGAAAAAAGATGGGGTGTACTATATCAAGATCAAAACCACTAGTACTAGTGAAACCACCTATAATCTTGAAGTTAAGCTAGAAGCACCCATTCGTCCACAACCCACTCCCACGCGAACTCCGACACCAACGCCGACACCCACAGTCACAGCCACGCCCACACCATCGCCAACTCCAACGGAACCATTGCCATCCCCCGATCCTTCACCTACGGCTATCCCTACGGAGCCGCCGCGATCGCCTGTTCCATCTCCAGTGCCTAATCCAAATGAGCCTGCTCCTGAACCCACCAAGCCTACTTCAACTCCAAACAATCTAACTTTTTAGAACTCAATGATGGGCAGTGCAAAGCACTGCCCATCGTCATCCTCGTGCCTTAATTATTATCACCTTCTAATCAATGCAAACTGTCGAAATAAAGTTCCAAAAGTTACATCCTGAAGCCATAATTCCCAGCTATGCCCATATTGGCGATGCTGGTGCGGATGTTTATTCAGTCGCTGAAGTCACATTGCAACCACAGCAACGTGTTGCCATCCCCACAGGATTAGCTGTTGATATTCCCATTGGTTACGAAATTCAGGTACGTCCTAAAAGTGGACTTGCTCTTAAACATGGGATTACAGTTCTCAATTCCCCAGGTACAGTTGATGCTGGTTATCGTGGAGAGATTCAAGTGATTGTGATTAATTTGGGAACGGAAGCCTATACATTCGCCAAAGGTCAAAAGATTGCTCAGTTAGTATTAAAGCCAGTAATTCAAGCTCTTTATGTAGAAGGAGAATTAGGAACCAGCGATCGCGGTGTTGGTGGTTTTGGAAGTACTGGGCTGAAGTAGCGATCGCACTTTAATCATTAAATCTTTCCCTAGCCTGACGGGAACTATTCAAAAATCTGAGAGAGCAAGCAAGAAAAATCTGGTAGAAGTGGTGAAGAAAGGGTATCACTCTCAAAGAAAGTCATCGCTAGTTTGAGAACTCCATTTTCACGCCGATAAACTTGAATT
>JBJTVM010000450.1:0-5056 GCA_046081205.1 Pseudanabaena sp.
GGCAGGGAAACAAACCTGTAATTCACCAACCTGATAAAGGCTATATACCGAAGCAAGTTTTGCTTAGGATGTATAGGCTAATAAGTGAGGAGCGCACCGCTCCTCACTTATTGGCATTGGTTTTAAAGCTATCTCTTCTGCTGCTAAAACTTCTCAGACAGAATTAATCATTCTCTCATTTTCACATCAGGGTGGCTTCAGGCAAAGGTTTAATACTTAGATCAAGTCGAAAAGAACTAGTTCATTAATTAGTTCTCCAAAAGAGTAAATTCTATATCGAGAGATAAACCCATGAAAAAATTACTTCTAACCTTTCTGCCTGCACTCTTGCTCTCTGCAACGGCTACTGTACCTGCTGCCAAGGCTCAAGATGCTATGCAAATGCCTTCCGTAGAAGTAAGAATGAAGATAACCCTGACACCATTCAATCTCGCTTATCTAGCACATCAGGGGTATTTTGAAAGTCAAGGAATTCCTGATTCTGAGGGTCTGATGAAAGGTTTCAATGATGGTACGATCACCGCAGCCCAAGTAGTAAAGGCAGCAGTTAACGACAAGCGTTTGCCTGCTGCATTCCTAACGAATGATTCCTATATCGCCGCAGTTAAAAATCAGCTATATACGCTTACTCTCTCTGCTCGTTAGGCATAGTTGAGATTTATACATATAGCAATTAAAGAGATCGCTAGGACAAATTAAAACCCCAAATAAATAAAGGCGGCGCTTTGCACCGTCTTTGTCTATTTGGGGTTTATGTCCTCAGCAAAACTTTCATTGCTGTAGAATGCTTGATGGATGCAATTAATAAATTGCCTCTACTATGAGAATATAGCGTTTATGAGTCTAGCAAAATACAGGTTGGTTTCCTTGCTTTCGGCGGGGAAACCAACTTGATTGTTTGAAAAGCGCTATAAAAGGCTTAGGCGAATTTATATTAGTCACACTGAACAGATATAAATTCTCAATTAGATGTTTCTTGTACTTGAGATATTGGCTTTTGAAGACAGCGAAGTCAATATCTAAGTCGGTTTCTTCCATGAGATTATCCCATTATACTTGATACTAAGACCACCATTTTGTCTAGGGAGAATAAAGTAATGTCTAACATCATTGAGTCTATTAAGCATCTGTATATCAAGCCAAAACATGGCGCAAAAATGTTGGAATGCAAAGAGATACATATGAAGGTTGGCTCTGGTATCGCTGGCGACATCAACTCTAACGCAATTAGTCCTAGGCAAGTTTTACTAGTTAGATATGAAGATTTAGAAACATTATCTATTCCATGTGGGGAACTAAGAGAAAACATTGTTCTCAGTGGAATTGATGCACAAGATTTTTCTCCTGGAGCAATATTGAAGACTGATAGAGGTGTTGCTGTTCGTCTCACATTTTATTGTGAGCCATGTAAGAGAATAGCGCACTTGGTAGACTCGATAAAAAGTATTGAAGGAAAACGAGGAATTCTTGGTGTAATTCTTGGTGATACTACTTTAAGAGTAGGGGATCAAGCTTATATCCAACCTAATATTTTCCCAGCATTATCCGAAATTCCTTATGAGAGATTTTTAAACTTTATTTCTAAAATACCAGTAGGTAAAGTTGTTACGTATAAACAAGTCGTTGTTGGAATAGGAGTAACAGAAGGATATTTTCGAGCCATTCCTAAATATCTACAAAAAGCTTCTTTTAGTGGATATCCAGTGCATAGAGTTCTAGATTCTCAGGGGAACTTGATACCTCATGTAAATGATCAAAAAGAGAAATTAGAAGCGGAGAATATTGATGTAATTAGTGAATCAAGTTTATTTGAGGGGAAGAATAAATCATATGTGTCTATTAAAAAATATTTGTGGGAAGATTCAAATCTTTATATTAAATGATATTTACAGCGCTTCGCGCTCAAACCCAAACCAAGAAAAATTTTGAAAGTGTTACAAAGCAACACTTTCAAAATTTTTCTTGTGGTTTGTTTGATTGGTAATTGCTGTAATTTGATTTACAAGACTGATGATTATGAACTTCCCAAATAGTATGAGGTGGAGCAAAGCGCCACCTCATACTATTTGTTTATTATGTTCTAACAAAAATAGCAACAGTCGTATTTCTATTCTTCTTCGATTCCAAAAACTTGATTAAAGGTTTTGAGAACTTTATAACCAGTATCAATCGACTCCAGAGGATCTTTGCGGAGACGGTGGCGTAAGCATAGACCGATAACTCGTTTGATATCTTCTACTTCTACTTCTTTGCGTCCCTCAAAAGCTGCGATCGCCCTTGCCGCACGATTGCTGACGATATCACCACGCAACCCGTCAACATTAAGCTCAGAGCAAACTCTAGAGATATTTAAACGTAGATCTTGAGGAATATCAACTTCACAGAGAAGAGTTTGCGCTCTTACAATTTTGGCTTGAAGTTCTTCTTGTTGAGCGGCATAGTCCTTAAGAAATGTATGGGGATTACCATCAAAATTAGTGCGTTCTTCGACAACGCGCACACGTAGTTCTGGTTCACGCACAGTGCGGATTTCAGCATACATGCCAAAGCGATCAAGCAGTTGGGGGCGTAACTCGCCTTCTTCAGGGTTCCCGGAGCCAACCAACACAAATCTAGCAGGGTGGCGAATGGAGATACCTTCACGCTCAACGGTATTCCATCCTGAAGCAGCAGAGTCCAGCAATACATCAACGAGGTGATCATCGAGAAGGTTAACCTCATCAATGTAGAGAATGCCGCGATTTGCCTTGGCTAGTAGTCCAAGTTCAAAGGCTTTAACACCTTCTGATAGAGCCTTTTCAATATCGATTGTGCCGCATACACGGTCTTCGGTTGCGCCTAGAGGTAAATCCACCATAATTACTTGCTTGGTGGTTACAGGTAGTGTTTCGCCATTGGCAACGCGGCGACGTACTTCTTCGCTTTGGAGATCGCCATCGGTGGGATGGCTGCTAAATGGATCGTCAGCAACAACTTCGATTTCAGGAAGGAGGTCGGCAAGGGCGCGAACGGTGGTGGATTTGCCCGTACCGCGATCGCCCATGACCATCACCCCACCGATTTTGGGATCGATGACGTTGAGCAACAGGGCGAGCTTCATTTCTTCCTGTCCGATCACGGCGGTGAAAGGAAATACAGGTCGTCTTGTCGTTACAGTTGGTTTAATGGGAGTTGCAATCAAGGTTTTTTAAATTTTGTATCGATAAATATGTCACTCTAGCCAATATACAGCTTTTCACAACCCAAAAGAAGAGGGGCAAAGATGAGTGCTCTTATCTTTTTCTAACGTCAATTCGACAACGCGCAAAATGGTAAAAATCCCTCTGCGATTTTTACCATTTTGCGTCACTTGCACCGCGCTTTGCTCGGCACAAGTGGCTATATCGAATTAACCTTCTTCTAGGTTAGACCCAAACAATAGAGTGCCTAGCGGCTTTGATTACTCTACTTTTTTCTGAAAAATCACACTGAGATTATTGGCTGGCATAGGTTGTACTGTTTGCAGTACAAGTTTTTGTGCTGTGGCAACGTCAATCACTGCCTCAAGATCGCGAACTCCCCATTCTGGGTTTTGATTGCGTAGGCTAGCATCAAAGTCAGCATTGCTAGGAGCAGTATGCTTACCATTTTGTTTATATGCACCATAAAGATATAAGAGTCCGCCCTCTGGCAAAATCTTGTTTGCCCCAGACATCATTCCTAGGCAAGCTGTCCAAGGCGCAATATGAATCATGTTGATATTGATGATCGCCTGAATGTCTTGATTTTGTAACTGTGGATGTCTGTGCCAATCTGGTTCAGTTACATCAATCTTGAGTGGTGCAAGGAGATTAGGTGATGGATAATATTTTTGCCAAGCAGTGATGCTGGAAATTGCGATCGGGTTAAGGTCAGAGGGTATCCATTGGCGCGGTTGAAGATGTGGCGCGAAATAGACAGCATGTTCACCAGTGCCGCTAGAGATTTCTAGAATATTTCCTACTGGTGGCAAAATTTGCAATAGCGTTTCTAAAATCACTTCACGATTTCTTAGGGTAGCTGGTGCATATTGTCTAGCATCTTGCATAGTTTCTAGTCGAATAAGATATTGATAGATGATGCCGAGTTAACATTGCGCGATCGCCTATTTCCATTTTCACCTAATACAAAAAAACAAAATGGCGTAGCCATTTTGTTTTTAATCTTTAAAAGAAAATTTTATGGTGCGGCTTTGCCGCACCATAAAATTTTCTTCTAAGCTTTATTGGTTGATTTAGTAGATTGGGCGAGATACTTTTGTAACTGTTCCATAGCAAGCATCAACTGAGGTGTAGGATCGATCGCCACCAATCCCTCTTGCATCTTTTGCCAAATCTCAAAATGTAGGTGTGGGCCCGTTGACATCCCCGTACTGCCAACTAAACCGATTACATTACCCTGCTTGATTTCTTGCCCTGGCTTAACAAAGACCTCTGATAAGTGAGCATATCTCGTTTCATGGGTGTCCCCATGAGAGAGGACTACAATTAAGCCATAGCCTCCGAGCCAGCCCGCAATTTCCACACGACCGCTAAAGGCGGCAACTACTGGTGTACCTTCAGGGGCAGCTAAGTCTGTACCTTGATGAAAGCGGACTTGACCCGTAATCGGATGCACACGAGCCCCAAACATCGAACTAATTACCGATGGGGTGATCAAGGGAAACAACATTTGCTTGTCACCATTGCTAGGCAAGCTCATCGCAGCAATTTCCTGCTCCGTTAGGCGGCGCACTTGTACGGACGTGTCACCCGAAGCCGCAGCATAAAGAACATTGCCATTTTGGTAATATTTTTGGGAGTTGCTTTTAGAGATGATCGCTTCGGGATTACAAAGATCAGCATTGCGCTCTAAAAGGCTACTAGCCTTGAATTTGCAACCAGTGGATCGATTTTCTAAGACAATTTCGACGGGTTGCCCGACTGGCTGCGATCGCTTTGCTGCTGCTTTTGGTGATGGAGTAGCAGACTCAATGTTCACTTGGACAGACTCGCGATTCCCCGCATTAGTTACAGGCTGGTTAGCTGGAGCCGCATTA
>JBJTVM010000451.1:0-8704 GCA_046081205.1 Pseudanabaena sp.
GTCAACGAGTATCTAGACTAGTTAGAAAGACCTTATCCTTTTCTAAGAAGTTGGAAAATCACATTGGAGCCATTTGGAATTTCATTCATCATTACAACGATTCTTTACCTCCGTGTGCATCCTTTCCTTTTTAGGACTACCAGTTTTGGAATTTGTGAGAGCGTACCTTAGGGTGTATATTTTCACAAATAGTTTGGGGTTGCTATACGTTAACGCCATTTCTATAAACAGCGTCTTTAAGAAAATATTTGTCTTTGCTTTACTTAAGTCAGTGTTTACATTATAATACATGTAAAACATTTACCATATTAAAGTATAAAGTTTATAAATTATTCCTGCATTCTGAAAAATATCTGACTAGCAACTGCAGTAGCTAATGAATTCTATTTACTATAGAGTTTTTACCAGTGTGTAAGTTACAAAGGTTTGTTACCTCGTATTCGACGTGGAAACAAACCTTTGTAGCTTACTACACCCATAAGACCTATATAACAAGCTATTGAGAATTTGAATTGTACAAGAAAATTTTTGAATTAGCGCGAAGTTCTGTAAGTCAAGTGAAAATACTGGATACCAGTCTCAAAAGATTTGTAGGAAATATCTGGTAGTGAGGTTGCAAAACAATCAAACAAATCCTATAAGCAATTTGAGATAGCTTCATTAAATAAAGTTTTTAGTTGGTTTTTGGCAAATCTGGGCAGCTAATTATGAAAAGTAAAGTAAAATCGATCTTAGTAGTTGATGACGAAATTGAAATTCAAAGACTTTTTAAGCAGAGATTTAGAAAAAGGATTCAAGCTAACGAATTAGATTTTATATTTGCTTCAAATGGGATAGAAGCAATCGAAATCTTGAAAAACTCGAATTGTATATCTATGGTTCTAACCGATATTAGGATGCCAGAGATGGATGGGTTATCCTTAATTTCTAAGTTGGCAGAACTTGATCAGAATTTAAAAGCAGTGGTCGTTTCAGCCTATGGAGATATGCAAAATATCCGGATGGCGATGAATTGTGGTGCTTTTGACTTTGTAACTAAACCAATTGATTTTGAAGACTTAGAAATTACAATCAATAAAACCCTTGCTTTTGTAGATAGTTTACATGAACAACAACAAAAGTTGGAAGAAGCGATCAAGCAGGTGCGATCGCTAGAATTAAAAGAAATAGCTCTTGCCCACGCTAAAGAGATAGCCGAAGCTTCAAATGCTGCAAAGAGTGCTTTTTTAGCCAATATGAGCCATGAATTGCGTACACCTCTAAATTCAATTTTGGGATTAAACGAAGCATTGCAGGATGAGATATTTGGTAAATTAAACGATAAACAGCTAGGAGCCTTAAAGACTATCGAGTCTAGCAGTGAACATTTACTGGAGTTAATCAACGACATCTTGGATTTAGCCAAAATCGAAGCAGATCAAATTCAGCTAAATTGTGAATTAACTTCCGTTCAGTACTTATGTCAAAGCAGTTTAACGTTTGTGAAACAACAGGCTATCCAAAAACAAATCCATCTCAGTAGCCATGTAGCGGAAGATATTCCTGACTTACTGATAGATGAAAGACGGATGCTCCAAGTACTGATTAATTTACTGAATAATGCGGTTAAGTTTACGCCAGTAGGAGGCAAAGTTATCCTTGATACTCACTATAACAACGACGATAAATATGTTCTATTTTCAATAACCGATACAGGTATTGGCATTTCTCCTGAAAACATAAAGAAGCTATTTCAGCCTTTTATTCAAATTGATAGTGATTTAAATCGTCAATACGAGGGAACTGGTTTAGGACTAGCCTTAGCTAAGCGCATTGTGGAACTGCACAACGGTAAGATGGGATTAACTAGTACTGTAGGAGTTGGTAGCTGTTTTACTGTGGAGATTCCATATGCCTCAAAAAATTGAACATCAAGGGAGACAAAAATTTTTCTGAGCTACCTTAAGCCTCAACAGTCTATATTTAACGTCAATTTGACGAACTCGCAAAATGGTAAAAATCGCAGAGCGATTTTTACCATTTTGCGCCATTTGCGCCGCGCGAAGCGCGGCGCAAATGGCTATATCGAATTCACGTTATATTTAATCGCGGGTTTAACCGCTTCATTGCGATCGCTCCAATAACGCCACCCACAAACGACGCGATCCGATTTGGGAGCTATAAAACAATAAATCAATTAATAGTTTTAAGGCTAAACGCTGGATTTCATCGGGTTTAGCCTGTTCCTCCTCAGCCATCCGCTCTTGATACAAACCATTAAAGCGATCCAGATAATCCCCTAAAATTGGCTCACGGTGCGGTGGACGCTTGAGAACCGTAGATTTTTCTAACTGGGCGACAGCGTTACGGATAGCAAATTGTTGCTGAGCCGCCAAAGTACAACTGATTAAAGTCATTGCTCTTGCTTCATCCACATCCAGTTTCTTGCGCCCCTTGCCCTTGCGTAAGGGGCTAGCCTGACGTAAGCGCCATAAAGTAATGCGATCGCTTAAAATTTCCTCTAAACCCAATTTTTCGGCAACCGCTAGCATTTCGTCGGAACCAAGCCCTGTTAACGCCTCTAAAGACAGCAGCACTAAATCCAAATGCGCCTTGATTGCCTGTAATTGAGGCAAATCTGAATTATCAAAGGAGGACGCAGGTTGGGATGTCATGAGTCAGAACTGGATTTATTTTGTGGTAAAGGTGGCAAAGGCAGAGGACGATGTTTAGCCCTTGACATATCTTTTATAGCTTTAGTTGCATTATCCATCAAAGTAATATCGCCCAATTTATCGACTAATTTACTGTTTAACTTATCACTTGATAGATCAATCACTTCACCACGAGAAGCACTTCTTGCCCTACCTTGGGTCGCCCATGCTTGCATAAAGCTAATCTGCTCCCTCGCAGTACTAGCCAAGGGATAGGTTTCCTTGATCGCTCCTAAAATGTCTTCAGTACTCACATCACGTTGTTCATGGAAAGCGCGATACATCCCTTCGACGATCGCCTGTTCGATTTCTGCACCACTAAATTCCTTAGAAATTGCCGCCATTTGATCAATGTCAAAATTGCGTAATTCCGTTGGACGAAAACGTTTTAAATGGAGTAAGAAAATTTCCTTGCGCTCTTCATAGGTGGGTAGATTGATAAAGAACAATTCATCAAAGCGACCTTTGCGTAATAATTCGGGTGGTAAAGCATGGATATTATTGGCTGTGGCAACCACAAATACAGGACTCGATTTTTCCTGCATCCATGTGAGTAATGTTCCTAATACGCGCTGACTAGTTCCCGAATCGCCCATACTATTGGAAAGCCCTCCAAACGCCTTATCAATCTCATCAATCCAGAGAATGCAAGGTGCAAGGGCTTCCGCTAGCTGAATGGTTTGACGGGTACGGCTCTCAGACTGACCCACAAGGCTACCAAACAAGCGCCCCACATCCAACCGCAGCAATGGGAGTCGCCAAAGATTGGCGATTGCTTTGGCACAGAGGCTTTTCCCTGTCCCTTGAATACCCAGCAGCAAAACTCCCCTTGGATTTGGTAGCCCAAAAGACCTAGCTTCATCGGAAAAGGCTTGCTGACGCTGCATCAGCCATAGCTTGAAATTATCTAATCCTCCAATGCTATCCAAGGTTTCATTGGGTGTGAAAAATTCTAAGAATTCGGTTTGACGAATCCTTTTTTGCTTCTCAACTAAAACCCGATCAATATCTGATTCATTGAGGAAATGCTTCTGGACTATGGACTTAGATAATGTATGGCAGATGCGATCGCGGGTCATACCCATACAAGCTTTAATCAATTGCTCTAGACTGTTTCCTTCCATTCGCAACTGCTCAGGCGGAATCATCTGCTCGATAATGTTGCGAATTTCCGTGGTTTCAGGCAATGGGAAATAGAGTACTGATACCTGTTCTTCTAGTTCCGACGGCATCTCTAGCAATGGACTCAACAAAATCAAAGTCTTACGAGAATTGCGGAAACTGCGATAAAGATTGCGAAGCTGGCGTACCAAAATTTCATCTAGTCGCTGCGCAGCCAAGCGCCGATGCAAATCCCGAAATATGTAAATAGTGGCTGTTTGGCGATCGCTATTTTCGACAATTTGCAAAGCTTGCAGCAAATTGTTCTTGCCTTCTTGATTATGCTCAAAACCGCGTACTAGATCATAATAAAGGGTCTGGCGCGGTGGCCCACATTCCTGAGCAACTTGGGCGATCGCCTTTTCAGCACGCTCTTCTTCCCATGTCACGACGTAAATAATCGGGCATTTGGCGCGGATCAGGAGACTAAGTTCTTCTTTAAAGTTGAGAGATTTCATTCACAGATGCCTTGGATTTGCAAAAACTCACTGAGCAAGTTTTTATAGCGATTTTTAATAGCTAATTTTAGAAGAAATCGTCATTTTCCAACTGACTATATGGAGTTGGTAGTGATTTTAAATGACTGAGAAATTGTAACAACTCGTCATTAGTTAATTGCTGACGTGACTTTTTGCCAAAAGTCCTTACCAAATAATCACGTCCCTGTGTTTTTTTCCAGCTTAGACGCTCCATCTCCACATCAATTTTAGAAATTGCGTCTGATAAATCAACGGGCTCAGGTGAAATTTGGGGTGGCGATGACTTGCTCGGCGTTGTCTGAGTCGTTTGTGGCAAAGGTGATAAATCTACCTCGGCTGTAGGTAGATGATCATTGTCTCCATACTCACTGGTATAGTCTATGGCTGATTCAGCGTGGATGGCTTGTGTTGTATGTGTCACAGGAAGTGAATCACTAGTACTAGAAAGATTGCTCGCACCCAAACTGCTTAATGTATTAAAGTTTGCCGATGGTAAAGAGTTCATCGTTGATGCCTCTCTTGACACTTGCGTTAGTATCGGTGATCGCCCTCCATAGTTGCCATAGTTATTATCAAATCCATTATCAAAGGCTAGCCCTGCGATCGCGAGGGCACGTTTTACCGCCCGATCTTCAGCTATTTCGAGATCGCTATCGACAGCCGTAGCCGTACCCATGATCGCATCTCCTTCAGAAACGATCGCTCTAAAAGCATGAAGACCATCTATTTTTGGTAGCATCTCTGTCTGGATACGACCTTGAGGATATTGAGCGCGAAACTGAGCGAACATAAATAGATACAAAATCAATTTTTTGTGGAAATAATCTGTAAAACACGAAACATCTTATAGCGTTTTTCCAATGATACCAATTCAAAAACAATGGCTTTGCCATTGTTAGAATCTCAACACTATACAGGATTCGTTCTAGTGAGTGATGCTCCTTGCGCCACTACTTGTTTTAGAAATTGCCTAGGTATCAAAAAAGTAAGCAAAAGGAGGCGTATAGCCAGGAATCTTATTTTCATCGACTTCATCGATCTGCTCGGGATCAAGATATTCATTGGCATAACGCATATAGACCTTTTCGCTAACAAATAGATCGAAGAGATCGGGATCAATATGGTTATTGATTTTCATGTTGCCTAGGATTTGGAGGCATTCAGTCAAAGTTTTACCTTTTTTATAGGGGCGATCATTGGCACTGAGAGCCTCAAAAATATCTGCTATACCCATCATGCGTGCTGGCAATGACATTTGTTCACGAGTGAGTCCCTTTGGATAACCTTGACCATCCATTCGTTCATGATGCCCACCTGCATATTCTGGTACACGGCGAAGATTGCGGGGATAAGGTAACTGTTCCAGCATTTCAATAGTCACCACAATATGATCGTTAATTACCTTACGCTCTTCTGCCGTCAAAGTCCCTCTCGCAATACCTAGGTTATAAACTTCATTTTGGCTCAAAAATTTCGTTTCTACGGTGCTTTTCTCCCGACCTTCATTATCCTTTTCATGACTAACCCAGTTGTGCGGATATTCTGCAATTTGTCTTAATCTGTCTTTGTATTCATCACGCATAAACTCACCACCAATATTACAAATGCGGAGAAAATCTTGATCGCTAGAATATTGAGCAAGTTTTTGTTGAAAAGCTGCTTCTAGTTCAGGAATAATGATGAGATTGCCAGACTCGATCGCCGCTATTTTTTGATTGAGAAAAGTGATTTCTGCATCTCGCTTGAGTACTTCAAAGCGAGTATTGATTAAGTGAATGCGATCAAAAATTGTTTCTAACTTCGTCGCTTTATCGATTACGTGGACTGGTGTCGTAACTTTTCCGCAATCATGCAGTAACCCAGCTATTCTCAGTTCGTACCTTTCATCATCATCTAGATTAAAATTCTTGAAAATGCCGTAATCTGCTTGACAAGCGGCATCGGCAATCATCATCGTCAAGGTAGGGACACGACGGCAATGTTTGCCATTGTAGGGAGATTTTTTGTCGATCGCCTCAGAGATCAGGTTAATAAAGGATTCAAATAGTTCGCGAAATTGACCAATTAGTTTGTTGTTGGTTAAAGCGATCGCGGCTTGGGATGCTAAGGATTCACCAATACGTTGGGCTACCTTCGAGAACTCGATGATTTGATTGTCAATACCTCTAGCATTGATCAGTTGCAGCACCCCAATCAATTCATTTTCATGATTGAGCATTGGCAGGGTTAAAAACGACTGCGATCGATAGCCAGTTTTTGTATCAAATGCTCTCGTCCCTGCAAAGTCAAAGCCTTCAGCGATATAGGCATCTGGTATATTAATTGTCCTTTTGTATAGAGCCGCGTGAGCCGCTACCATTGTATTGTTTGGATTTCCCTGTTCATCGTAGAGGGGCAAAGGATCAAAGGGAATCGCTTCACCTAGATTTGCGCCCATCATAATGCCGAGGGAATCATTCATAATGATTTCAAACTGAAGATATCTTTTATCTTCAGTTGCTAGATATAGCGTTCCCCCATCAGAATTTAAGATTGTTTTTGCCCCCCTCAAAATCATCTCTAGCAATTTTGGAGTATTTTTTTCAGCCGAGAGGGCAATGCCAATCTCATTTAATTTTTCGATTAATTCAAAGGATTCTGCTTTAGTATCGCCCATGTCCATATTTTGCGTCCCTATTTGTCAACAGTGTCTTTTTTGGGAAATGTCATAAGGGAATAGATTTGTCAATTTTTCTTGGTTTGATCAGGTTGAACCAATATTTGAGGTAAAGGTGGCAAACCAGTTTTTTTCCAGAACTGTTGAAATTGTTGGGGCTTGGCTAGTCGCCATCCAAACAATATGATCGTACCTAAAAATGTTGCTGCCAGCCCAAATTTCACAAGACTTATCGCAATTCGTCCATAGTTTGTTTTCTGGGATGGATTTTCTTGATGGGCTTTTATCTTTTGTTCAGTGTTGACTCCTAAACTAGAAGTATTTAAACCTATAGTATCGGTTTGAGGTAAGGATTGATTAATTGGTTGAGATATTTGTTTTTGTATATATTCGATAGACTGATGCACAATCGGTGGTGCTTGATTGGTTCTAGACCATTGACGGGCGATCGCGGAGGGAATAGCACAGAGATTTTTATGTTTCAGTTTGGCAATGCGATCGCGTAGCGATATTTCATCAGAAATTAAAACCACACATTTTTGTGGATAAGTATTAGCGACTCCAACCGCACTTTTAGCTACGTTAATCATTAATTTTGCCTTACGACTTAGATTTTGGGTAGTCCTAATTACTAAGTCATCATGTTTGTCAGTTAGATTTGTAATTTGCCAATTTAGTCCTGATGAATTTTGAAATTGTTTTGCGGCTGACTCGTTTCCTTCAGCTTTGCCACTAGCAATATTCTTAATTTCGAGAGCTACAACTTCTGGCAAAAGACATTCACCTAAATTTGCGATCGCCTGCCAAGTATGAGGATCAGTGTCAATAATGACGCTAGTTTCGACAAGCAGAAGATAAGGAGAATTAGTCATAACAAAAGTACAGATTACGTGGTAAGTGGCGCAATGCTGCACCACCTAACTGATTAAGAAAAGATTACTTTGTCAATCGCGAGCCTTGCCAATTGCCAAAATTGTTGGTGCTTTCACCAGTGCCATAGCTACCATAAAATTCTTTACAACCCTCTCCAAAAACTAAAATCCCTTTTCCCTGTTGTTTTGTTGTCTGACTAGGGATTTCTGTCCAGTCAAAGTTAATGACATTATTGCTCAATCTACCTGTTAACTCACCCGTAATTTTGCCGCGTTCAAAATTTGTATACTCATACTTTCCTGAAACTATATTTTCATTTTCTTCTCGTAAAGCTACTTTGCCAAAGGGCGTTTGCCAATCTCCAGTAATTTTAGATTTACAATCAAAGTTACTATCAGGCGTTGCTTCAGGGGCGGTGAGATATTGCAATCCAAACACAGTAATGATCGCGACTCCGCCTACTCCAATCAACAACAACAACCAAGATAGAGATATTTGCCATTGCCAAGGTTTCTTGAGCAATTTTGAGAAATATTTCAAACTGTCATCCGCAGAAGTTGTGTCTTCTGGCTCTAAGACTTCTGTTTCTGGAGAAGATGTATTTTCATCTTCTGGAGGTAATTGTTGAGATCGCTTGCTTTTACTAGACCAAAGTTTTTGCATAGTTAGGGCAAATATTCTAATGCCAATATCTTGTAGCACTAGTATTACATTGTTGCATGATGATAAAACTCATGCATATCTCCTAAGCGATTATGCCTATCAATTTATAGAAGCGTAAGACATAGCTAGGACAAATCAAACCCCAAAAGATGAGTGGCGGCGCTTCGCGCCGCCACTCA
>JBJTVM010000452.1:0-2416 GCA_046081205.1 Pseudanabaena sp.
CGCTGGAAACACCAAAATCGGTTTCATAATGAGAATTGCTGCCTTAAAGGGTTTAGTTTTTAATTCACAGAAGTGTCGCCACACTTCTGTGAATTGGTATAAGTCGATCTGGTAAAACTTCGGTTTTGCTGGACGCTACCCTTGCTAAGTCAGGAAGCCAGCCCTGCAATGCCTAAGCAGTCAGCGTTTGATAGTTCACATCATTGGCTTCCATTAAATGTAAAAGAACATCAAAAGGTAAAGCATCACTCAATTGATGCCCGTATCAACATTTATGGCAGGGTATAATCATTTCCTACCTCAATACAATGATCGCAAATAATCATGATTCCAGAATCGGGCAAAGGTTTTAAATCGGGCTTTGTAGCACTAGTTGGACGACCCAATGTTGGTAAATCTACACTGCTCAATGCTCTCATTGGTCAAAAGATTGCGATCACTTCACCTGTTGCTCAAACTACACGCAATCGTCTGCGCGGGATTTTGACATTGCCTGAAGCCCAAATCGTCCTTGTTGATACACCTGGAATTCATAAACCCCACCATTTACTTGGTCAAACCATTGTCAAAAACGCGATCGGGGCGATCTCCTCAGTGGATATGACCATTTTGCTAGTTGATGGTAGCGATCGCATGGGAACAGGCGATCGCTTTGTTGCCGAAACGATTTTACAGAGCAAGGTTCCAACGATTTTGGGTATCAATAAAATTGACATTCTCAATGATGATTCGGCAGATACTTTCACTAGCTATGAGAGCTTTGCTGAGGAGCATGGTTGGCAAGTTGCCAAGTTCTCATCGGTCACAGGGGAAGGCTTAGAAGCTTTGCAGTCAATGATGTGCGATCGCTTGCCTATTGGCCCCTATTACTATCCACCTGATTTAGTCACCGATCAGCCTGAGCGATTCATTATGGGTGAGCTAATTCGTGAACAGATACTCTTGCTTACTCGCGAAGAGATTCCGCATTCTGTGGCGATCAGCATTGATCAAGTAGATGAGCAACCGAAAATCACAAGGGTTATGGCAACAATTCATGTGGAGCGAGATTCGCAAAAGGGAATTCTCATTGGCAAGAAGGGGCAAATGCTTAAGGAGATTGGGACTCAAGCAAGACTGCAAATGCAGAAGATGATTATGGGTTCTGTGCATTTGGAAATGTTTGTTAAAGTTCAACCCAAATGGCGCTCATCAAGATTTCAACTGTCAGATTTGGGCTATCGCGTAGAATAAGAAGAAGAGAATTGCTTTGCAATTCTCTTCTTCTTAGAACTGGTGTTACGTAGAATAAAGATCGCCATACTCTTTCTATATCATCTTAAAAGAGGATTTGGAGACCAAATCCCTACATATTGGTTGTAGGGGCTTGGTCTCCAAGTCCTATTCTCAGCGTTTCACGTATTATCAGTTAGAACTCATTGCCATAGTAAATTCTGACACCCCACATTGCGATTAAGAGAATTAGTAGCACAATATCGCGAGGAAAGAATTTGAGAGGATTCCAAACGACAACGTGGGTATTAGGAGTTGTAAAGCCTCGTACTTTCATGGCACTTGCCGTCTGCTCGGCGCGGATGAATAGATTGTCAATCAGCCGCTCAGCCAGAATTAGCCAAATTTGAGTAGTGCGCTTAAAACCTAGCCTTTTCCAATTAATTGAACGAGTTCGTATTGATCGACCAAGGTTTTGTACTTCCTCTAAAACTAAGGGTACAAATCGGAGTGCAAGTGTTAGTGTCAGGACAATTTCAACAATAGGAACTTTCAAGAATTTTAATGGAGCAAAAATTGCGGCGATCGCAGCGGTAATTTCTTCGGGAGCCGTGACTAGTAAAAATAGAGTTGGTGCGTAAAGATAAGTAAAAATTAATGTACAGACGCGCACACCTAAATCCAGAGACTTGCGAGTAACTGTAATACTGCCAGCCTTCCAAACTACATAACTATAGGGGGTGGGTTGAGGAAGTTTGATTGTTAGCGATGGTGTGGTTTGAGTTTGGGTAGTGGTGATATTTACATCAGGGATTGGACGGCGCGGCTGGACAGTGATATTAAAGCCATCGGGGGAAATGGTAGCGATCGCTAAAGTCATAAAGGAAAGTAGTAGCAAAATCCCCATTTGCTGTTTCCAAACTCGCATGGGAATTTGTGAAGCTAAGGTCAGAACGATCAACAAAACGGCGATCGCAACGCGCCAAGGCTCATTAGCTTGAATGGGCGATAGTAAAAAAGTGAGGAGTCCAAACAGTTTGATGCGTGGATCGAGTCGATGTAACCATGTGATCGGCTGTTCGAGGTAAAGTCCGATAGGAAGCGATCGCAGTATATCCACTATATTCTGATATTTTTCGGGGCTTTTATTCTTGCAATTTACAATATACCAAAAACGCTGTAATACCAAAGCACAAAATGGCTA
>JBJTVM010000453.1:0-4524 GCA_046081205.1 Pseudanabaena sp.
GGACTTCTCTGGAATTATCACGAACAGTCACTATAGGCGGCGCGAAGCGCCGCCTATTCAAATTATTAAGCGGCTAAAAATCATGACCGAAGAAGAATTAAGACTAGCAACCTATCGCGATCGCCAAGCCCATTGGCGCAAGTGGGGATCGTATTTGAGTGATCGCCAATGGGGAACAGTGCGGGAAGACTACAGCAAAGATGGTGAAGCTTGGAATTATTTTCCCCATGACCATGCGCGATCGCGAGCCTATCGCTGGGGTGAAGATGGCATTTTGGGCATTTCTGATAATCATCAACAGTTATGCTTTGCGATCGCCCTCTGGAATGGTGAAGATTCTATTATCAAAGAGCGGCTGTTTGGTTTGACTGGTCAAGAGGGTAATCATGGCGAAGATGTTAAAGAATACTATTTCTATCTCGACAACACGCCTACCCATTCCTACATGAAGGCTCTGTATAAATATCCCCACCAAGCCTTTCCCTATACCAAGCTAATTCAAGAAAATCGTAATCGCGATCGATATCAGCCCGAATATGAACTGATGGATACGGGGATGTTCGATGGAGATCGCTATTTTGATGTATCGGTCGAATATGCGAAGGCATCACCGACGGATATTTTAATTCAAATTAAAGTTACCAATCGAGGAAGTAAATCTCAACATTTGCACCTATTGCCGAGCCTGTGGTTTCGCAATACTTGGTCTTGGGGTGACAATAGCGATAAGCCTCAACTCAAAGAAGTTAATACTGATGGAAATATGCGGATCGTTGATGCACAACATTCTACTTTAGGTAATTATTGGCTTTACTGTAACGCTTCCGAGCAGAATATTCCATCAATTCTGTTTACAGAAAATGAAACCAATTACGAGCGATTATTTAAAGTCAAAAATGCTTCTCCCTACGTCAAAGATGGGATTAATAATTATTTAGTTAGAGATCGCCATGATGCGATTAACCCCGAACAAGTAGGTACAAAAGCTGTGGCACATTACAATCTAGAAATTGGCGCACAAGAAACTAAAGTCATTCATCTCCGTTTAACGGACTCTCAGCAACCCCAACCTTTTGGAGATGATTTCGCGCAAATCTTCCAAAGGCGACAGCAGGAAGCAGATGAATTTTACAAGTGCATCACTCCTTTTGAAATTTCTGAAGATGAGCGAAACGTTCAGAGACAAGCCTTTGCCGGAATGTTATGGAGCAAGCAGTTTTATTATTACATTGTCGAAGAATGGGTAGATGGCGATCCTAAATATCCATCACCACGTCCAAATATTCGCAATCACGAATGGAAGCATCTATTTAGTGATGAAATTATCTCCATGCCCGACAAGTGGGAATATCCTTGGTTTGCGGCTTGGGATTTAGCTTTTCATGCAATTCCCCTTGCGGTGATCGATCCTGCCTTTGCTAAGCTCCAACTAGATCGGCTGACGCGAGAATGGTTTATGCATCCTAACGGTCAACTTCCTGCCTACGAATGGTCGTTTAGTGATGTCAATCCGCCTGTTCATGCATGGGCAACCTTGCGGGTTTATCAAATAGAACGGAAGATGTATGGCTATGGTGATCAGCAATTTCTAGAGCGCGTATTTCAGAAGCTGCTCCTCAATTTTACTTGGTGGGTAAATCGCAAAGACGCTGAAGGGAAGAATGTCTTTCAAGGTGGATTTTTAGGGCTGGACAATATTGGCGTATTCGATCGCAGCAAAGAATTACCCACGGGTGGCTTTATCAATCAAGCGGATGGTACTAGCTGGATGGGGATGTATTGCTTGAATATGTTAGCGATTGCCCTCGAACTCGCCAAAACTAACCCTACCTACGAAGATATTGCAAGTAAGTTCTTCGAGCATTTCCTGTACATTGCCGATGCCATGAATGGGATTGGTAACGCTAATGTGGATCTCTGGAATGAGGAAGATGGATTTTACTACGATGCACTCAATCTGCCCGATGGTCGTCATTTCTCTCTCAAAGTTCGTTCTGTAGTGGGATTAATTCCCCTTTTTGCGATCGCTACTTTAGAGCCAGATATCCTAGAAAAATTGCCCAACTTTAAGCGGCGCATGGATTGGTTTATTCACAATCGCCCTAACCTCAAGGAAAATGTTGCCTGTATGGAAACTAAGGGTATGGGTGCAAGGAGATTATTAGCGATCGCCTATAAAGATAAGCTCAGAAAAATCCTCGCGAAAATGCTCGATGAGAATGAGTTTTTAAGTCCCTATGGCATTCGCTCTATTTCTAGATATCACAAAGATCATCCCTATATCTTGAAGGTAAATGGGCATGAGTACTCTGTGGATTATCAACCTGCGGAGTCCAATATCAGTCTATTTGGTGGTAACTCTAACTGGCGTGGTCCCATTTGGTTCCCAATTAATTATCTAATTATTGAATCCTTGCAAAAGTTTCACTATTACTTAGGTGATGATTTTAAAGTGGAGTTTCCCACTGGTTCAGGTCAGGAAATGAATCTATGGCAGGTGGCAAGTGAGCTATCGAAGCGTTTAACAGGAATTTTCTTGGAAGAGGCTTCAGGTGAGCGCCCCGTATATGGCAACATCAAAAGGTTCCAAAATGATCCCCATTGGCACGATTTGATTCTTTTTCATGAGTATTTTCATGGAGATAACGGTGCTGGGATTGGGGCTAGCCATCAAACGGGATGGACAGGGTTAGTTGCCAAGTTAATCTTGCAATGTGGAGAGTATCAGTAGTGATAGCAGCGATCGCTAGTAGCATAAGTTCTAGTTAATATCATCAACATCTAGCTCCTCAAGGCGATCGCTATTACCGTGAGTCGTGATTTCTATGCGATCACCCAAATAATCTATCTTCTCAAGACGATCACTATTCACAGTAATAGTGATTTTTAGGTGATCGCCTAAAGATCCATTAGCTCAAAGGTTTATTGAAGGCGAGCGCATCTTAACACTAGAAGATTTTGCCCAACCATCATCACTTGGTGAGCTTAAAGCAATCACAAAGCGATCGCGCCAAGATGGAGTCAACTGCATATCGCGAAATATTCTTGACCACTCATGTAGCGCAATTACAATTGGATTATGAGAATCAACTGGCTGCGTTAAACCGTAAACAGGCTGATTGGCTAGACTTTCTTTGGTGAATGTGCCAAATAAGCGATCGAAGATAATTAGAACTCCGCCGTAGTTGCGATCAATATAGGCTTGATTGGAAGCATGATGGACACGATGGTGTGAAGGAGTATTGAATATCCATTCTAAAAAGCCAAGTTTGGGTATTAATTCGCTGTGAATCCAAAACTGGTAAAACAGATTTAGAGATAGCCCCAACCCGACCGCGATCGGGTGAAACCCCAGCCAAACGGGAGGTAAAAAGAATAGGAAATTCCCTGATATCCATCCTGTCCATGCTAAGCGATAAGCCGCCGAAAAGTTGAGATGATTAACTGAGTGATGCACCGCATGGCTTGCCCAGATCCAACGAATGCGATGGGATGCGCGATGTTGCCAGTAATAAAAAAACTCGATCGCTAAAAACAACAAAAGAATTCCCCACCAAGTATCAATCGGGACGGTCAGTAATCGATGCTCCCAAATCCACATCGATAATCCTGCTAGAAATATTTTGGAAATCTTTCCTGATACGACATAGCCAAGAAATACGCCAAGTGAGGCGAAGCTTTCTTTCCACGAATAATATCGAAGTAGTTTGTGATGACAGAATAGAAATGTTAACTCGATCGCGATCGCTATAGCTATAAATGGAGCGACCTTGAGAATGAATAGGTCTTGCATAGAAGTTTATCCAAAAAATAACGCACCAGATTAAATTTTTAAAAGCGTTGCTTGGAAACGCTTTTAAAAATTTTTGTGACTAAAGGCAATTAGCGGCGACGAGTATAAGTTTTACTAGTGGTAGGAGTAGTAACGGTGGTTGAGCCGTCTTGAGAGGAAGTTGAATAAGTACTGCCGTTGACTGTGGTGGTGTTATTGCCACTATACCCAGTAGTGGAGTTATAGCTAGAGGTTCCAGAGGTTGTACCTGTATAAGTGCTGCCATTCTTGGTGGTTACTGAGCCGCTACCAGTGTAATTAGCAGTTCCATTGCCATCGGTAGTGACTTTCCCTTTGCCGTTCGCAGTAGTACCGTTAACTCCATTAACATTACCTTCAGCCGTTCCCGTATATCCACCTTGACGGTTAGGAACAACTACACCGCTACCAGTTGCGGTAGAACCTTTGACACCTGTGACTGTTTTTGCATTAACAGGATTAGACATCCCCATCGTGGCAAGCCCTAAGGCTAAGGTGAAGTTCAAGATTAATTTCTGTGGTTTCTGCATGATTAACTCCAGATAGTTGTGATTTGGAATGAAGCATTCAAGTAGCAAGCGTTCGTTGCTTTCTTTGATGCTTTACAATCTATGTCAAACACCAGTAGTCATGCCAGTGATGTTTGTCCCGATCTCTTCGGGACATTTGTCCCAAATCTATAAATAGAAAAATGCTGTATGCAAATTCGGATA
>JBJTVM010000454.1:0-6182 GCA_046081205.1 Pseudanabaena sp.
CGGCATCAGCCATAGAAAAATCAATATATTTAAGCAACTCAACTTTAAATTCTTGATAGGATAAACCCTCAATATTCTTAAGGAAATTAGCAGCTAATTGTTGGCAATTTAGCACACTCTTTTTAGTAAGCAAAAGTGTCACCAGATTGAGCACATTGTTGCTTAGGCTAGTAGGATTCGATTGGTGATTTTGTTGAGAAGATTGTATACCTACACGCGCAGTATACATTGCGAGATCAAGCTTAAACTTGTCTTTCATCTTTTGAGCTAATAAGTTCGCAGCTTGTCTTTGTTCTTGAGGACTAGCTGGATTTGTATATTGATAAGCAAGTAAGTAAGAGGCAAAACGATTACCCCAATTTTGGTCATGATTTCTATGATCTTCTAAGTGCAATGTAAATAGCTGTAATGATTGAAAATCTTCACTACTGGCAAACGTCTGTAACCAAATTCTGAGAGTTCTTAATTTAAGAGACTTTGTCTTTTTATGAATGGAGGGATGTTTAAAAATATCAATCAATGATTGAATATAAACTCTCTTATTACTAACTGTCCAGTTGTTAATCAGAATATAACAACAACGTTTTAGCGTATAAAAAAACTCTTTTTCATTGTATGCGGTCAAAACTTGATTGAGAGCCTGAGTGATTTCAGAATTACTGCTATCACTAAAATTTATAAATAAATCCCTAAAGTTTGCTAGTACTTGATCTGGAGATTCACGGCGCACGGCATCCAGAAAGAATTCATATATTTCTTTCTGTGCTTGTTCAATTCCTTGCGAGTAAATACGATCTGCTGTCCAGAACATAATAATTTCATTTTTGAAAGTATGAACTAAACAATACCTAAAGCTTATATTTTCTTCTTACAAAGCTATGCAAGGTACTTGTATAGTCATTATTCACTTTTTTAACTCTCTAAAAGTGATTCTAAGGGTGATTTTGTTATTAAAAAGATATATAGAAGCTATGCAAATGTTATATATGCATAACTTGACAATGTTCAAGAGCCATAATGCTTGAATTCCAAATAATATAGTGCTTTTCAAGCAAGCGAGGTACATAGGTTTGTTTTCCCGCCGAAGGCGGGAAAACAAACCTGTACTAACCTGATAAAGGCTATAAGAGTCAGCGTGAAGCTGCAATTCTTATTATTTGGTAATCATTACTCTCTTTCTAGCTTAGGGTTAGACTAAAGCCCAAAATGGCTTAGTCGTTTTGTGTTTTTAAACCCCTGACTGGATTTATAGAAATGTAAGCTGTGCTTAGGACATAAGCCCCAGATAAATAAAGGCGGCGCAAAGCGCCGCCTTTATTTATCTGGGGCTTGACTTGTCTTAGCGATCTCTTACATTGCTTAATTTGTGCCTAGGACATAAAACCAAAAAGATGAGTGACGGCGCTTCGCGCCGCCACTCATCTTTTTGGTTTGGGTTTAAGCACAAAGCTCAGCCAAGAATTGGTGCTGCGGCGTAACACCAACTCTTGGCTGAGCGAAGTAGCTAAATTTTGTTGTCGCACCACACAAACATTTGTGCAATGATAAAAGTACACAGAAAAAAGCCCACTGTTTCCAGTGGGACTAGCATTTTTGTGTTGAGTGCGGATATCTTAAATCATTTTGTGGACAAAGATATTAAGTTTTTTGCCTGCTTAAGTGATTTTTTTGTGATTACAAGTCGCAAAATACAAAAAACAAGTAACAGCAAGTCTTGCTGTTACTTGTTACACCCAGTTAAAGGTTTTGCTAGCCCTGATATGCCTGAAGAAGTTAACCTCCCATCTCCTCAAGAAACTCCTGCTTCTCCTTTTAAAAATCTTACTGGAGCCGCGATCGCTGCTACTCTTGCCACTGGACTTTACACATTTACAAATATAGTTGCCCAAAAGCTAGATTCAGCCCCTTTGCAGACTACGAATACTCTTGCTAATCGTATTGCCACGCTGGTTCGTACATTACTGTTAGCGATCGGTAGTGGCACGACTATGATTTTTGCCGTGATTGCTTTGGGCTTGGTATTGTTGACATTTAAACAAGTATTTACAGCGATCGCGATTAAAAAGTAATACAAAAGCACAAAATGGCTACGCCATTTTGTGCTTTCAAAACCCTTACAGAGTTTGGTTTTTAATTCACAGAAGTGTGGCGGCACTTCTATGAGATATAAAAAAGGGACATTCTTTGAATGTCCCTTTTTTATTTACCACTCTGTAATTATGCCTTGCGATCGCAAAAGCGTTTGTAAATCGCCAATCCTGCCGCGATCGAGAATAGCTTGTGGGGTTAAAGATGGATCATCCTGTGACACAATCCATGCCGCAGCAACTCCTGCGGCGGCTCCTGCCGACCATTCACCAACGTGAATACGAGTTGCGCCATTGACAATGTGACTAACGGCGATCGCCTTACCACCCATCAGCAAATTATCAATACGCTGAGGGATTAAACTCTCAAACGGCATAATAATTGGACGGACTTTATCCTCATTAGCTGGAGCTGAACTTGGAGCTTTGGATGGTTCCCAATTGCGATAGCGACAGCCATGCATGTCGATCGCATAGTGAGTTAATCCTATCGAAGTAGGATTAAAATTGCGCCCACCTTCCATATCATTACGAATATCTTGCTCACGCATCAAAAACTCGGTCTGACCGTAGGCTGATCTTCCCAAAATTCTCCGACCTTCACGAATATATGGATACATACTCAACCCTGACTCTGTGGGCATCGGGCTATCAACTCCAGACATCAACCTTAGAGGAAATTCTGCGGATGCGTACTTTTCCATGAGCCATTCTGCAAACAGCAGAGCATGGTTCTCTCCATCCTTGAGGGCGGTTGTATTCAATCCCCCCAACCAGTTTTGTTGTTGCCCCGAATCTCGGATTTGTTTATCAGTCAAGATTAGCGGTGGATTCATTATCCCCCAATCATTACCACGATTCCAGTTAATCACTGTCATATCGCCTTTAGCAGGAATTGCTTTAAAGGGATCATCCCGCTTCATACTGACAATACGGCGATAGTTAAATACACTATTGCCTTCAAACATGGGAAATCTACCCAAATCGTAATCGCTACGATGTTCTTTACGGGAATACCCTGGTTGAACCTTGCGAAGTTCTTTGAGCGATCGCCCTTCGTCATTGGCAATCTTCAGCACAAAGGGAAAAGTAAATGCCTGCGTGCATTCAGGGTTGTCTGCCACCGCATGAACTTCTCCTGTTGTTCCAAAGCCTTCAGCACCTATACGATGGGGAAGATTTGCCCAAGCGATCAATTCAGCCGTATCGGTGGAATCAATCACGATCAACTGCTTGCCTACAGGAGGCTGTAAACGAATTGGCTTTTTGACAAAGGTTTCGTCAGAGTTCCAGTTAAACCAGCTTTTGATTTCACGAGATAAACGTCCTTGAGGAAAATAGTTAGGATCGCGAGGGATTCTCTGCACTGCATGAATTGCGGTAATGCGATCGCCTTTTTCATTGAAACTTGCGCCCTTAAATGCGATCTGAGTACTCCATCGGCTTTTGGGCGCTGAGCGCTGTGACTCTCGCAAAAATTCTTCTGACGCAAGTTCTCCTGAGTAAGGCGTAAAGCAAAGATTGCCTACCCAACAGCTATTGGTGTCTGCAACCACTGCACCTGGTTTCAGGTAAGAATATTTCTCTGGTAAAGCAGGCTGGCTGGCAATAATATTTTTAAAATGCGTCCAACTAAGGGGAAATTGTTGGCGATAACGCATTAACAGCGACTCATCGATCGCGCTAACTCCCTGTGAACTAACTTGTCCACCCAACATCGGTGTAAGCTCAATCAAGCAAGTTGTTGCCCCAGTTTTCATCGAGTGATAAGCCGCTGCTACACCCCCTAAAGACCCTCCAACTACAGCCACTTCACATTCCCATATTTCGGCATCATCTGGTGGCGGTGGATTCAGCAATGGATAGCCATTGCGATCAAAGAGTGGGATCGAGTTTTTGGCATTTTGGGTGATCGGTTCAATAGTCTTTGGCTTATTAAAAATCTGCCAAGATCTTGCTGTTGCACCGCTAAGTACCACCCCCATAAACAATAATCCTAAGATATATCGCAATTTAGGGCGAAAAGACGGCTTAGTCTTTGGCTCTTCAACTTCTTCGACGCGATCGCTAATGGTTTCTGGTTTGTCTTGTTGCTCTTCTTGATCGCTCATAACTTGCTATTACTAACTAAAATATTTGCCTGTTTGGGAGACAAGCAAGTTTACTCACATCACACAATCTTAAGATTAGCTTATATTGTCAATGATTTGACGTATTTTAGTGTAAGTAAGTTGCCTAACTAAAAAAGTTCGCAATTTACTGAAAGTTCATCAGTTTTTCTCTAGAGAAACCATAGTCTAAGCAAAGGGTTCAAGACATTCTTTAAGTGATAGTTAGACAGTGCTTTTGTCAAGCCTATTGGTATACATAAGCAAGCTTTGAGGTCAATTAAAAAAAAGATGCATTTTGTCTTTCTATTTCCAAAATTTCCTGTAGCTTTGCAGACAAGAAAAACTAATAACTTACAAGCATTTCCATATCGAACTCACGTTCTTTTAAGATGACATGGACACATTATGTCAACCTTTGTTCTACGTGACATCGGCTGTAGCAAAAAAAGTATTCTAATACTCCCAAGGATTGACTAGAGTTAAATGACAGTCACAAAAATCTGCAATATTCCTAGTTGCTAATACTGCATTTTTAGAAAGAGCGATCGCTGCAATTTGAGCATCAGCTTGGGCGATCGGTTTACCAATTTGTCGCCGCAATGAGGCTAACTTTGCATATTCCAGAGCCGCCGCACTATCAAAACTCAAAATCCGTTCTAAAAAATCTTGCTGAAACATTTGCTGCACTGCTTTCTCCATATCACTACGGCGTTTTCCTACAGACAGTAGAGCAAGTCCGTAATACATCTCCGCCTGTGTAATTGTGGTTACAAAGACTTCTGATGAAACTTGCTGGGAAATCCAATCCATAACCTTAGGATTAGGAATTGCTCTCATAAACTCCGAAAGCACATTAGTATCGAGAATAATCATAGTTCCTCGAATAATGGGCAATCGCGAATTGGTTCTCTCTCAATTGAGGGCAAATCAAATCCTCCTAAATTTGCGAAGCGCTGATGGATAGATTCACCAAGGCTCTTGGGAGTGTCTTCTTGGGAGAGAACATCTTTGAGAATTACCCGCACCTCTTCTTCCATAGAGCGTCCTAACCGCGCTGCTCTAACCCTCAGTTTTGCCTTAAGCGCATCATCTAAATTCCGAATCGTAATATTAGCCATCTGTGCAATCAATCAATGATGTCAATGATAGCATTTTAACTTAGATTAGTAGAGCAGGCAATGCAAGGCGATCGCTTTAAAATGTGTCATGGGGGCGATAGAAATTAGGATATCTCTGACATTTGGTGAATGATTTGCATTGTCTTGACGCTGACGGTGCAGACTCTTTGTAGTAAATCGATGACTTGCTCTTTATAGTCAGCAAATTTGTAAGTGTTGAAAAGCTTGGCAATTGTGGGATCTTTGGGTTTCTTTTCTTTGTATTGATCGAGTATCCATTCAAGGGCGGAACGGTTGCCGAGTTTGTATTCCCATGCGATCGCTGGTACATCTGTAAACTGGGTATTGTCATCAAGGCTAATCACACCGTTAGTTTTATCGGCTTTGAGTTTGGCTTTGGGGTTGGCTTTGGTGGCAATTTCGACTCGTTTTAGTCCGTAGGGTTCTACAGTTTCATAGTTGAGATGTAAGTCCATTAGGGATTTGCCCCATGCTGCCCATTGATGGAAGTCTTCGTAAAATGGGAGTCGGGAAAATTCGCGTTTGAGGTTGAATGCGTATTTGGTGCGGTAGGCGGGATGATGGAGGACGGCGTAGGTGTAATGGAAGATGTCGAGTTTGGTGATTTCAGCCATCACCCCTAGCCCCTCTCCCGCAGGAGAGGGGGACAAGAGAGTAGGAGTTTCTGCCCTCATCTCTTCCGTAGCAAGAGAGTCTGCCCTCACCCTGATTGACTGACAAAAGACTAGGAAGCCCAGTCGAGAGTAGAAGCATAGAATGAAATACGGAACAATTTCTGAAGATGTTTTCGACGAGAAGCGATAGCAGGGTCAGAGTCAAGATAAGAAGTAAAAGAGTAGGAAGGC
>JBJTVM010000455.1:0-1956 GCA_046081205.1 Pseudanabaena sp.
TTTTCACAATGAGAATTGCTAGTGCTGTAACTAATTTTTAGGTTTTGATTTGTCCTAGCTATATGATAGAAAAATAATTGATCAAGATGTTTTAAACCATGACCTCACAGTACGCCTATATACGCGGGACATTTGTCCCCCTCGAAGATGCCACAATTAATATCCGCACCCATGCATTTCTATATGGTACGGCTGTCTTTGAAGGAATTAAGGCGTATTGGCTACCAGAAGAAAATCGGATGGCGGCATTTCGCCTAGCAGAGCATTATCAACGTCTCATCCAAAGTTGCCGCATTATTGGCTTACAGCATCCCCTTGATGTAGAGACGATGGTTCATCTCACTACCGAGTTAATCCAACGCAATCATTGTAACTCCGCTACATATATCCGTCCAATTATTTACAAGTCTGACCTTCGGATTGGACCGATTCTCAAAGTACCTCATACCCACGATGATTTTTGTTTGTTCAGCGTACCAATGGATGGATATCTCGACACTAGCAACGGTATCAAAGTTGGTGTTTCCTCATGGCGACGTTTAGATGACAATGCCATTCCTGCTCGCGCAAAAGTGAATGGTGCTTATGTAAATACTGCTCTTGCGAAGACCGATGGCTATGCCTCTGGTTTTGATGATGTTGTTGTATTAACTAACGAAGGTCATGTCGCAGAAGGAAGTGCGATGAATCTCTTTTTAGTAAGAGATGGAAAACTAATCACTAGTTCGATTACTGATAACATTCTGGAAGGGATTACTCGCAGCTCAGTAATAGAGTTAGCTGCTAAAGAATTAGGATTAGAAACTGTATCGCGCACAATCGATCGCACGGAGCTATACATTGCCGATGAAGCTTTCTTTGTGGGTACAGCAACTGAACTCGCTCCAATTACCAGCTTTGATCATCGTCCTGTTGGGGATGGCACAATTGGTGAGATCACCAAGAAGCTTCGCGATTTATACAGCAAAGCTGTTCAAGGGCTTTTACCTGATTATCATCACTGGCTAACCAAGGTCTAATACCAATTCACAGAAGTGTGGCGACACTTCTGTGAATTAAAAGCCAAACCCTGTAAGGGTTTTGAATTTGCGTCATTTGCGCAGCGCGAAACGCTGCGCAAATGACTATATCTAACACTAGAAAAGGCTTGCTGAAAATAGTCCACCAATGCAGACCATGCTAACTGCCCACATCGGCGATCGCAGCCAAGGCAAGTCGAGAATATAAAACACACTAAACAAAAATCTTGCCGCCAAAAAAACATATACATAAAGCGAAGTTTGATCGGAAGCAGCATTACTAACATAGGTCGTAAGTGCCGCCGCCACAAATAAAGCAAATACTTCAAAAGAGTTTTGGTGCGCCCATGTAGCGCGTTTTGCATAGTCAGGTAAGCGATCAAACATTGCTCTTGGTGAGTTTATGTCATAGCCAACGCTCACCCGTCCGTAGGCAACAAGGATATAAGGAAAATATACTAGTCCCGCCGCGATCGCGATGCCATATAGCAATATCTGTGATGAAGAAAGAGTCAAATTCATTGTGGACTTGGTCAACCAATTTAAAATTTCCCCTATTTTACCGTGAATTCGATATAGCTATTTGCGCCGAGCTTCGCGCGGTGCAAATGGCGAAAAGTGGTAAGAATCGCTTAGCGATTCTTACCACTTTTCGCTTTCGTCGAACTAGCGTTATTTTAACGTGAATTCAATATATCCACTTGTGCTGCGCTTCGCACGCGCAAATGACTAGAAGAAATTTGGTGTTAAACCTTCTCGAATGGGAACTGAATCTCGGTAATGTAAGACTCACTATCCTGATTGACTGACAAAAGACTAGGAAGCCCAGTCGAGAGTAGAAGCATAGAATGAAATACGGAACAATTTCTGAAGATGTTTTCGACGAGAAGCGATAGCAGGGTCAGAGTCAAGATAAGAAGTAAAAGAGTAGGAAGGC
>JBJTVM010000456.1:0-8353 GCA_046081205.1 Pseudanabaena sp.
TTCTATTTTGAGGATTGGATGTGCTGACTACAGCATAACCTAGGGTTATAAAAGTATAGATGTTAGCACAAAATTGATTTTATATTTGGGGACTAATAATTTTATCAGCAATTCTCATTATGAAACCGATTTTGGTGTTTCCAGCGCCTTCGGCGCTGGAAACACCAAAATCGGTTTCATCATGAGGATTGCTGATAAAACTATTGGTCCCCAAATATAAAATCAATTTTGTGCTAACGTTTATACTTTTATAACCCTAGGTTATGCTGTAGTCAGCACATCCAATCCTCAAAATAGAAGATTTCTTATGAGTAGTTGTAGAAATGCACTAGAAGAATTGGTAATCGAAGAAGCAGAGGCGCAGTACAAACGCTTAGGTACTGACGTTAAAAAGCGCGTCGATCTTAGTGAAGTAATCGCATATACCCTCAATCGCTTACCGCCAATGTATGCAACTACTCAGCGAGGATGGGTGCAACAACGCAAAAAGGCTGATCAAGAATTAGGCGCAGCGATCACCAAAACAGTACGAAATGGATTTCTAAGTACGCAGAGCGATGTCTTAAGACAAAATGATCCAATACCTGATCATGAACTGATCAGTCAAGCGCGATCGCTTTTTAAGTTACGCAAATTATTTAGCAAAGACTATCTGAAATGGAAAGATGTTCCTGAGATTGTTAGGGATGCTTTGGATTCAGGATATTATCAGAGTCTTTCCAATGGCACATATGTAAGCTTAGATAGGCGTAATTCTCTTTTAGCGCGCAGTTATGCAGTTCGTCGCAAATCAACGACGATTTTAAACAACTCCTCTAAGGTACCTAAAACCGAAAAAGATATCTCAGCCGAGATTAAAGACTTTGATTCTTATATGTCGGGAACTATTTATCGATATAGCAATATTCTTGAAAGTCTGGTAACGGCGATCGTTGAGCGCCGAGTTAATCGACTTGATGAAGGAGTTCAACAAAAAATCAATATTGATGATGTGGCAGCCTACGTTCTTAATCGCTTACCACCAATGTATGCCACTAGTCGTCGTGGATTACAAAATTTGCGGCAACGAGTTAAGTCTGAAATGACAAGTCAAATTATTAGTATTGTTAAGGAAGCTCTAAATAGAGTTGTTCATGCACCTGAGAGAGCTTTATCGCCTTTACCTTTTGAAAAGTTTAATATTGAACTAGAAGATGCTTTAGTTCAATTACGAGAAATGTTCAAAAGGGATGATATTACATGGCGAAATGTTGCTGAAATTGTTGAAGAACGCTTGAGAGCACCTAGATCTGATTATCCAACTTGGCGAGCAAAGCACGATGTTTAAAAACGATTGCTATAGTATCAATAGTAAATTTATTCTCAGTTGAATCAAATTAATATGCTTAGCCCTATTTTGCAAACCAAGATCGAGAGTCAGATCAGCAACAATAAAATCATGCTCTACATTAAAGGCACTGCTCAACAACCTCAATGTGGTTTTTCAGCAGCAGTCGTACAGGTTTTTAATACGTTGGGACAGCCTTACGAAACTGAAAATATTCTTGAAGATGGCGACTTACGTCAAGGGCTAAAGGAATTCTCCAGTTGGCCGACTTTTCCTCAAGTTTATATTGATGGTGAATTCGTTGGTGGCTGTGACATTGTAATGGAACTAAATAATCGCGGCGAACTAGCTAAACTCGTTCAAGAAGCCGTCAGTAAATAAAAAAGGGGCGCAAAGCGCCCCTTTTTTATAAAACATTTGATAATGCTTTCTTGGTTCGTTTCCAAGCCCAAGAGCCAAGCCCAAATACGATCAGGCTAAACACAATTAACACAATTTGAAATCCAATTTGTTGCTTGCCTCCATTATGGACACCGAATACACCTGTTAAAAAATCTAAAGAAACTGCAATCACCGCAAGGGGCAAACTAGCAGCTATATTTTCGCCATTATTCAATAGACCAAAGACCTTACCGCGCATATTTTCAGGAGTATGTTCTTGAATCGCCGTTCGCATGGGAATTACGATTAAGGAGCCATTAATACCAATGAAACCACCGATCAGCCAAGCAACCCACTGATTAGTCACAAAGGCAAACATTAATAAACCGATCGCCATGCCCATAAAACCAATAAATGGTAGCGGTCGATGAATAAACTTTTTTCCAAATTTTCCTAATATCAGTGCCCCGATCGCTAAACCTACACCAACAGCCGCCACAAAAGAACCAAATTCTTCACGATTGCCTGTAACCACTTCTGCAAGGTTAAGTGACAGTTTTTGCATAGCCCCCAAAACTGCGTATAACAACACTAGCTGCAACATTGCTCCGCCTATTAAATGATTGTGACGCACATATTGAAAAGCATCTCTTAAATCAGTCCAGAAACCTGATCCGACTTTTTTAGGATGGATAATCTCATCTTTGGGTAACGCAAATAGAAAAAGCCCAGATATGACATAGAGACTGCCTAGTAAAACTTCGCGACTATAGGCTCTAGCTTCAGGAAAAAGCCCTAGGGTAAAGCCAAGAAGGGGTGCGCCGATCGCAAAGCCCACAATTAATGAGCCTACTTCTGTAACCGTAAATAGGGCATTAGCAGGAAAAAGATCGTTTTTGGGAACAACTAAAGCGATCGCTGATTGCTCAGCAGGTGCAAAAATATTTGTAAAAGTAGAAATAATAAAGGTAATCAGTAGCAATATTGGTAAAGAACGCGGGGCAAAGGGAATAACAAACAGACAAGCTGCTCGCAAAAAATTGCATAAAATCAATACCTCACGCTTGGGATGCCAATCCACAAAAATGCCTGCGATCGACCCCAAAAATACCGCAGGTAAGGTCATCGCAATCATGATTGATGATTCTCGCGTATTTACATCACTGCCACCATCAGCAACAGCAAGGGCAATCAGCAAAATCAGGACAACTTTATCGACTAACTGAGCCAATATTTGGGCGAGCCACAGTGCCAAAAATTGACGATTACGCAAAACTGCTAAGTAGCCAGCAGTTGGATTTAGATCGGGTTGAGACATCAATTAAAGTAGCTAAAGTAGCATTCAGATAAACATTGTATAGCGATACGAAAGGCGGCGTGAATCGCCGCCTTTCGTAATTGTGATTATGAGAATAGTTTAAAATAGCCTGAGAGAGAGGGATTCAAATATATTCATGAGAACTGCCTCCTTGATGTCCCCAGTTTTTCCTGACGTTTGGAATCGAGATCATGGCGATCGCTTTTCCCTTTAGCAAATGGGATCACATCTGCCACCGACATTTCTCTTGCCGCCCGAATCAGCAGCCCTGCAATAAATAAACAAGATAGTGTCGAGCTACCACCATAACTCAAAAAAGGAAAAGGCAGTCCCGTTGTTGGCAAAACCCCCGTAGCTACACCCACATTTAAAATTGATTGCACCACGATCAAAGAAGTTGAACCAAGAGCAATCAAACGAATTACAGGATCTTTACATTTGTATGTCACTGACAAACCAATCGTGCCGTAAATCATCACTAGTACTAGCAAACAAATCCCCCCAAACAAACCAAATTCTTCAGCAAAAATCGCAAAAATAAAATCAGTATATTGAATCGGTAAAAATAGCTTTTGCTGAGATAGGCCAAATCCAGTTCCCCACAAACCACCAGAGCCGATCGCCATTAAACTCTGCACTAATTGATAGCCATCTCCTGCTTGATCTTGCCAAGGATCGAGAAATGACATAATTCGCCGCCGTTGATAATCCCGAAATGAGACACTAGCTACAGCGACACATGTACCTAAAGCCGCAGTTCCCAAAAGTTGTAGGCTTGGCAGTCCAGCCCCCAATGCAATCAACCACAATGTAATCCCACAGAGAGCCGTCACACTCAGGCTAGGCTGCATCAAAATGCCGCCTAGTACTAATAAAAACACCAACAGCCATCCAATCCTTGCTTTCCAAGGGGTACGATTCCAGTTACCAAAAAGCTGAGCTGCTTGCAAAATTAGAAAAGGCTTGATTAGCTCTGAGGGTTGTAATAGAAATGAACTCGAGCCCACTGATAACCATCTGGTCGCAGCGTTACGTGTCGTCCCTAACCCTGGGATATGTGTCGCATACAACAACGCCAAAATAATAAACAAAAATATTGGACTAAGTTTAAGCATGAACTTTAATGGCAAATGCACAATCGCATTAAAGATCAACAAGCCAATTACAGCCCAAGCTAATTGATATTTGAAATATAGCGTGCCGTCTTTAAAGGCAATATCGGCAACGGGATAGGATGCGGAAAAAAGAACTGCTAGTCCAGCAAATAGCCATAAAAAAGTCAGCCAGCGCAGGAGCCGAGCTTCTGTAGCCCATTTATCGACAGTGCGGTCAAAAAATGGAAATACCTGAAAAATCTGAAGGAGTTTCACGGATAAAGTGGGGACTTAAGGGTTGGTGATTGCTAAAAGCTACGAAATAGCTTGCAAGATTTTTGTTGCGGTTTTCGTGATGCTATTTTAACCACGATTTTTCGCGATCGCTAAAAACAAAAAATTAATTTGTAAACGTCACAAGGAAATTATATTTATACTGATAATTTTCAGAAATTGAGAATATGCATAAAAATGGCGATCGCAGCAGATAAGCAAGACAAGCAAAATAACGCGGATTCCTTTAATTTGAAAGCACAAAATGGCTACGCTATTTTGTGCTTTGGTATTAGTGCTGTAAGATTTAGTAGATTGTATAATCCGTGAGACACATTTGTTTTTGTTCTGGAGGCAATGTGGGGAAGGATTCAAGATAGTTTTCTAATAGGACACAGCCTCTGTTCACTAGTTCGTTAAAACTCAACGTCTCTGCATCCCATAACTTGAGAGTATTGTCACGGCTGGCGGAAACAATTTTTTTACTGTCAGGACTATAGGTGAGAGCATAGGCTTCGGCGGTATGTCCAGATAGTGTTTTGAGGAGTTTACCACTAGCTCGATCCATGATTTTGACAGTTTTATCAGCATTTGCTGTAGCGATCGCCTTACCATCTGGACTAAAAGCCATACCAAAGATCCAAGCATCAGGAGCCACCATAATTACTTGTTCCAGAACACCCGTTTGAGCATTCCATAGTTTCAATTTGCCATCCTTCCCGGCCGAGCCAATCTGCTTTCCATCAGGGCTATAGGCTACCGCCAACCCCCCATTCACATGGGCTTCCATAGTATGCACATTCTGACCACTGTTCACATTCCAGATTTTCACGGTTTGATCGTTGCTAGTCGAAGCTAATGACTGACTATCAGGACTAAAGGCGATCGACCAAACCGTACCTTTGTGTCCTTCCAGCACATGCAATAGCTTAGGATTATCGTTATTGCGCCATTGCCATATTTTAATTTTATTATCCCAACCAAGAGTTGCTAATAGATTTTGATCTGGGCTAAAGGTGGCATAGAGGAGCTTCGCTCCGTGGATATTCAGTGAATGCAATAGTTTACCTGTAGCACTATTCCAGATTTTTACAGTTTTGTCATCACTAGCAGTGACCAGTTTGTTACCATCAGCGCTAAAACTCACACCATAGACAGTATCTTCATGCCCTTTGAGTTCTTGTCTAAAAGTACCATCAGCATTCCAAAGGCGGACATTTTTATCAACACTACCCGATGCAAACAGTTTCCCGTCAGGGCTAAAATTCACTGACCAAATACTGCTCGTATGTCCATAGAGAGTATTGAGCAAGGTAGCTTTGAGATCCCAAAGTCTTGCAGTACGATCTTTGCTAGCAGACAAAAGATATCGACCATCAGGACTAAAGTTAACATCGAAAATACCATCGGTATGTCCTCCTAATCTCATTTCTATTGCTCCTTCAGAGTTGAGAATTTGGATCGTATTATCTTGGGAGCCAAGCGCAATCTTTTCACCGTCATTACTAAAGTTCATGCTTAAGACATCGGTTGATGTTCCTTTGAATATTCGCACTAATTGAATTTGACGATTTTGATCATTAATCTGCCAAAGCTTCACAACTTGTTCTCTACCCGAAGTTAATAATTGTTTGCCATTGGGATGAAACTTGGCACTAAAGAGTTCTTGATCATGGGCGATCGCATTAGCCAGTAAGTTACCTTGCAAATCCCAGAGGGAGATCGTGGTGTTTTTCGCTGTCACAATCAAATTACCATCAGGGCTAAAACTGGTATCTTGAATCGCACCAGATTCTTTGTTAGGAGAACTATTATCAGCATTTCTAGGGCTTAATGTTAGCAGTTCAACACCACGATAACTATCCCAAAGCTTAACATTGCCATCCTTACTGCCAGTCAGTAATCTTCTACCATCAGGATGAAAGTCTACTCTCAAAATATCATCTTGGTGAGCATAAAACTTCCCAATCAATTTACCAGACTCAACATCCCAAATCCTTACATTTTTGCCTTTCCCTGTCGATGCAATCCTTTTACTATCGGGACTAAAACTCAAACCGCGAATATCTCTCGTCTGCAACCCAGTTAACTGGGAGATCAACTTACCATTACTTTGATATAGATATATACTCCCATCAAAGCTACCAAGAGCTAAAGTATTGCCATCAGGACTAAATTTTGCGGCATAAAATGGAGAATCTCTATTGATTGATTGAAACCGAAAGCGTTCGCGAATGTTATAGACAATTGCTTGCAGATTTTCAAAGGCTAATTGGGTAATTCTCGTTTTATCGATTCCTTCATCTGTATCTTTCAATTTCTTCGCAGATTGGACAATTGTTGCTAAAGATTCCAATTGGCGATTGAGTAAAAAGCTAGAGTTTGCTGAAGAAATTAATGCTTCAATTTCACCTAATTCGGCAAGTTGGCGCTGACGATTTGCTTGAAAAGCTAAACCTGCCATCACAAACAATCCTACAACGGTTCCTACCAAGGCAGACTTAGTCAAGCGATTGAGATTGGCTTGACTACGTTGAGCTGAGGATCGAACTTTGCGTAGTTCATTTAATAATCCCGCTTCTTGATTAGCACGGATAAATGAAACTAGATAATCATGGACAAGTTGATAGCGATTGCTCGGCACTTCAGGTAACTGGAAGATTAGCCCCGAACCAATTAAAATTTCTAAGACTAAATCAAGATCTTGAGTATTGCTAGAGTAAGACAACAGCCCTGTTCGTAATTCATTATAAGTAAGCATAGGACGTTTACCTTGATCATCTGTAAGCAAAATCAATACCTGTTGAGCAATAAAGGAAGCATTACCACAGGATTGAATAACTTCTTCAACGGATTGTTCGACAAGGCGTTGCTTACCTCCAGCCGCAAGATAAACTGCAAGAGTGGTGATATTGCGATCTTGCAGTTGGGAACCAACTAGTTGCAGTTCGATCGGGCGTACTGAACCGCGATCGCCTGCTAGATCTTTTACCAACTCATCAACAAGGATTGGTTCAAGTGGAAAATTGGCATGTTCGGTGAGATTTTCGATCAGAGATTTCGCATCAGATGGGGCAAGATTGCCCAACGCATAACGAAAATTACGGCTTAATATATCGACTTCTGGATGCGCTGATTCTAGTTCTAGAAGTAAATAGAGATAATCCTCACGAAGTGAAATTACGATTTTAAGCAGGGGGATTTTTAGACAATTTTGCCAAAAATCCACAAAAAGTTGCCTTTGCTGTGGCTGGGGACAGGTAGAAAAGAATTCTTCAAACTGGTCAAGGATTAAAACAATCTGAGTACCTTGAGATGATATGTGCTTGAGTTTGTTCAATAGGCTATTGGCATCATGTTCTCCATTTTTACGACGATCTCTTAATTCACTAGACAGCGAATCGGTTCTAAAAATATCAGTATCTGGGCTAAGACTTTTATAAATGACGAGAGAAATGGCATTGATCCAATTTGTATAAACATGAATTTTAATCGGTAGCAGTTCTTGACCTGCAAGCGATCGCTGCAATAGAGCAGGAATCAAACCTGCATTTACCAATGAACTTTTACCAACTCCTGATTCTCCGTGTATTACAGTGAGTTGATGCTCAATGGAGAGTATTCTCTCCACTAAGCGCTCTACATCTTGAGTGCGTCCTGATGCAGCAATTTCACCAGCATTGAGGTCAAACTTACTTACATCTAGCTCCGTAATAATAGAGTTAGGAGAAGTTTGCTTAGGTTGGAGTGTACCAGCACCGATAAAAGCTCTCAGCCCATATTGCTGCTCTAGCGATCTTTGTCTCTGTCTTGCTTGAAAGGCTTGAAGATAACGACCTTGGGCAAAGGCAATATCATGAAAAGCATCGAGAAATCGAATATAGAGTTTTGGCTCATAATTAAATTTAAAGTTAGAGAGCGTCGCTTCAATTACACTCGATGCTAGTTCTAGCTCCTTAA
>JBJTVM010000457.1:0-6099 GCA_046081205.1 Pseudanabaena sp.
AGACTTTTAAATCTCTACAAGTTTATTAGCGCTTTTACATCTGTTTACATTACAGGGCTTTGCGCTTACTCAAACCCCAGAAATAGTTTTGAAAGTGGTGCTTCGCGCCACTTTCAAAACTATTTCTGTAGTACTCAAAGCCTCAATAGGCTGTAGTTTACTTTAACGTGAATTAGATATAGCGTTTTTCAATCAAGCGAGGTACATAGGTTTGTTTCCCCGCCTTCGGCGGGGAAACAAACCTGTACTTCACTAGCCTGATACAGGCTATATAGCTATTTGCCCCACGTGAAGCGCGGGGCAAATGGCGCAAAATGGTAAAAATTGCTCTGCGATTTTTACCATTTTGCTCGTTCGTTGAGTTGACGTTACTTTACAGTCTATTTAGGTTTTAAGACATATAGAAGAAATTTTGAAATTGGCACGAAGTGCCAATTTCAAAATTTCTTCTGGTTTTTAAGCCAGCGCAAAGCGCTGTAATGTAGGATCGGATTATTTCGCAGTGTTCTGCCCCCATTGTTTTGATATCTATGACCAACGTACCTGTTTCTCGTATTCGTAACTTTTCGATTATTGCCCATATTGATCATGGCAAGTCTACGCTTGCCGATCGCTTGTTGCAATTTACAGGCACAGTGGCGGATCGGGATATGAAGGCTCAATTTCTAGACAATATGGATCTGGAACGCGAACGGGGGATCACTATTAAGCTGCAAGCGGCAAGGATGAATTATCAGGCGCTCAATGGTGATGAATATACGATTAACTTAATTGATACCCCTGGACATGTGGATTTTTCCTATGAGGTATCGCGCAGTTTGGCTGCTTGTGAAGGGGCTTTACTGGTAGTCGATGCGTCTCAAGGGGTGGAGGCACAGACTCTGGCTAATGTTTATTTAGCCTTAGCCAATGATCTGGAAATTGTGCCTGTATTAAATAAGATTGATTTACCAGGGGCTGATCCCGATCGCATTTCCCATGAAATTGAAGAATTAATTGGTTTAGACTGCTCAGACGCGATTCAGGCATCGGCAAAACAAGGAATTGGGATTCGCGAGATCCTTGAAGCGATCGTTTCAAGAGTCCCTGCACCAAAGGATACAGTCGATCAGCCTTTACGAGCTTTGATCTTTGACAGTTATTACGATGCCTATCGAGGGGTAATTGTTTACTTTCGAGTGATGGACGGTACGGTCAAAAAAGGTGATCGCGTCAAATTCATGGCTTCAGGTCAAGAATATGTGATTGACGAGCTTGGCGTACTCGCCCCAGGACAAATTCAAGTTGATGAATTACATGCGGGTGAAGTGGGCTATCTGGCGGCAGCGATCAAGATGGTGGCCCATGCAAGGGTTGGTGACACGATTACTTCCGCGATCGACGCGGCTCCAGAACCGTTCCCAGGGTATGAAGAAGCTAAACCAATGGTTTTCTGCGGTATGTTTCCCACAGATGCCGATCAGTTTGAAGAATTGCGTGAAGCTCTAACAAAGCTCAAGCTTAATGATGCGTCTTTAAACTATGAGCCAGAGACCTCGAACGCAATGGGCTTCGGATTTCGATGCGGATTTTTGGGGATGCTGCATATGGAAATCGTACAGGAGCGCCTTGAGCGTGAATACAATCTTGATTTGATTGTGACTGCGCCATCGGTAATTTATCGAGTGACGACTAATCACGATGAGATCTTAATGATTGATAATCCGAGCGAGTTACCACCACCTAATTCAAGGAAACAGATCGAGGAGCCATATGTGAAGTTGGAGATCATGACTCCGCAAATTTACATTGGCACTTTGATGGATTTGTGCGTGTCAAGACGTGGTGTATTTGTGGATACGAAGTACATCACTACGGAGCGAGCTACTTTAGTTTATGAGTTACCATTAGCCGAAATGGTGACTGATTTCTTCGATCAGATGAAGTCTCGTACCAAGGGATATGCCAGTATGGAATATCAAATTATTGGCTATCGTCCTAATGATCTGGTACTAGTGGATATTCTCGTTAACGAAGAACCTGTAGATGCTTTGGCTTGCATTGTTCATCGTGATAAGTCCTATAACGTTGGTCGGGCGCTAGTATCCAAGCTGAGAGAATTAATTCCCAAGCAACAGTTCCAGATTCCCATCCAAGCGGCGATCGGTTCTAAAATTCTTGCCCGTGAGAATATTTCAGCTTTACGCAAGAATGTGCTGAGTAAGTGTTACGGCGGTGATATTTCTCGAAAGAAGAAACTTTTGGAGAAGCAGAAAAAAGGTAAAAAACGGATGAAGTCGATTGGTACGGTGGAAGTGCCACAAGCCGCATTTATGGCAATCTTGCAATTGAATGGAGATTAAAAAAAGAGCGCATTGCGCTCTTTTTTTAATCCCCGTTCGGCGAACGCACAAAATGGTAAAAATCGCAGAGCGATTTTTACCATTTTGTGCCATTTACGCCGCGCGAAGCGCGGCGTAAATGGCTATATCGAACTCACGTTTTTTTATACGAAGATTAGCGATCGCACTTCTGCAATCACTTCACCAATGCGATTAGTGACAAAGCCTTGAGCTTGAAAATAGGCGATCGCCTCATCAGCTTTGTTGGGATCAAGGACTACCGCCATACCGATACCCATATTAAATGTATTGAACATATCTATTTCAGGAACTTCACCCTCAGATTGGAGCCATTGGAACAGCTTAGGGATCTGCCAACTATCACGGAAAATCTGCACAGCTTGACCTTCGCCGAGACAACGGGGTAAATTTTCAGGCAAACCACCACCTGTGATATGAGCAAGTCCGTGAATGCCAAGATTTGCTTTTAGCGCAGCTAAAACTGGCTTGACATAAATTTGTGTGGGCGTGAGAAATACCTCAGCTAAGGTTAAACCCTGAGTATCGATGGAGATTTCTAGCTTATCGTCCCAGTTATAGCCTTTAGTTTCAATGATTTTGCGGACAAGACTATAGCCATTGCTGTGGATACCTGAACTCGCCAAACCAATCACCACATCGCCAATATTAACTTGTGTGCCATTGAGCATTTCCGACTTTTCGGCGATCGCTACACAAAAACCCGCCGCATCATATTCGCCCACACCATAAAAACCTGGCATTTCTGCCGTTTCACCACCAAGCAAGGCACAACCTGCCATCTGACAACCATCGGCAATGCCCTTAACTACTTCAGCAAGCTGATCGGGTTCCAGCTTGCCTGTAGCCAAATAATCCAAGAAAAATAAAGGCTCTGCACCAGAGGTCAACACATCATTTACGCACATTGCTACTAAGTCAATGCCGATGGTGTCATGTTTATTGGCTGCTTGAGCAATTTTTAGCTTTGTGCCAACGCCGTCTGTACCTGAAACGAGAACGGGTTGCCGATAACCTGTGGGCATTTCAAAACACCCACCAAAACCGCCTAGATCTCCCAATACACCCAGACGATGAGTTCTAGCGACGGAATCGCGAATTTTTTCGACGAAAGTGCGACCTGCTTCGATGTCTACACCCGCTTGACGATAATCCAAAACCTCTAACTCCCAATCTGCTCAATTACACTTTTAGATTGGTGTTTTGCACAAATCTAAAATACTTACTGCTTGCCTAATTCGTTAGCCCGATGGGTTGCCGCAAGCACGGCTTCTATCATAGCGGAACGCAAGCCCGCTTTTTCTAACTGAGCGATCGCCGCAATAGTCGTTCCCGCAGGACTGGTGACTTGATCTTTCAATTGAGCAGGATGTAGCTTAGTTTCAGTTAATAATTGTGCGGTTCCTAAAACCGTTTGTGTGGCTAGTTGCATGGCGATCGCCCTTGGCAATCCTGCCGCCACTCCCCCATCTGCCATTGCTTCAACCATGAGTGCAACATAGGCAGGCCCTGAGCCAGATAAACCCGTGACTGCATTCATCAGGGATTCGGCAACTTCGACGACTGTACCAACAGCCCCAAAAATTTTCTGCACAGTATCTAACTGTGCTTTAGTTACTGACGCATTTGCAGCAATAGCAGTCACACCTGCGCCTACTTGCGCTGGTGTATTAGGCATGGCTCGGATAATTGCTTTAGAGGGGAACATCGCCTCAAGTTGCGCCAAAGTTACACCAGCTAAGATTGAAACAATGCAATTAGCAGGAGCATTTGCTAATCCGATGGCAGCCGCATTTAGCGATTGTGGTTTAACCGCAAGAAGCATCACCTCTGCTTCCGCAGCTACCAGATTATTTGGTGTAACTTTAACCCCATACTTCTTTTCTAAAAGAGTGCGACGCTCTGGCATTGGGTCACTGACGCAGACATCGGATGGCAGGTAAAGGCTGCTAGCAATCAGGCGAGACAAAATTGCCTCACCCATTACACCGCCACCGATAATGCTGAGTTGAGCTTTCAAAGATTCACCAATAACCTAAATATTATTGATCGATTATTGAGCGAAACGGCTAACGGGTGCTTCGGCAGCCCATGCTGGAGCAGGTGCTGCGGTAGGGCGAACCACGCGAGGCTGAGGCATAGGTGCTTCGTTCAATACGGAAGACTGTGATGTAACTTGAACACAAGAAGGTGCAAACAGGAAGATGCTGTCACCAATGCGTTCTTGATGACCATCAAGGGCATAAGTACCACCAGCAACAAAGTCAACTGCACGCTGAGCTTGATCGGGGTCCATCATCGTCAAGTTAAGCACAACTGATTTGCGTTCACGTAATGCTTGGATGGCTTGAGGCATCTCTTCAAAAGTGCGAGGTTCCATCACCATTACTTGAGACAGACCATTTGCAGCACCAGGCATACCAATTACATTGCTCATGTTTTCAGAAGTTGCTCTTAAAGCAGTGGGGCGTTCACGGGTGCGGCGAGTTTGTGGCTCTTCAGGCTCTGGAGCGATCGCGCCATTATCTTCTTGGTAAATGTCTTGGTATTCACGGCTTGAGGCTTCATCGTATTCATATTCATACTCTTGAGCTTCGGTCAAACCAACAAAATCCTTGAGCTTTGTAAAAATTCCCATCGTAATTAACTCCTAGTGTGTACTCCTCAGTTTTGGCTTAAAACCGCAACATCATACTTCTAGACTAGATGAGGAGTGCGATCTAATAAAGCAGCCCTAAGATATGGCAAAGAATTGCTTTGTCTAGTTGTATTGAAATTGTCTTTACTGTCTAAAGCAGTATTGACAAATTATTTACTCGCAGACTGTAACCGATAATAGACAAAAAAGCTAGATATGGTTATTAGCTTTTTTAAGACGACTTTAATACGACAAAACACGACTTTTATTTGACAAAGCCTTGTAGTACATAGGACTTAACTACTTAAGTAAACTAGTTATCTACAAGGAAATCTTTTTGATATTTAACAAGTTTTTAATAATTGAATAAACTTGTATGGTATCAAGGACTTTGCAAAACAAATTTGCCTTTGCAAAGAGTGTCTATGTGAGTCTAAATGACGATAGTCGGACAATGTGTTATCAACATAAAAGCTTATTTTGAAATAGTCTTTCTTAAAAGCTTTTCGTATTAGTCTTTACACAAAGACAAAAGCAATAACATCAAAATAGTTACTAGTACTCATGGGCAATTTCTGATTTTGGGACATCAGTATTGCATGGTTAAAATTAAAGTATTCTAGAATACAAAAATTGAAAAAATTTATTGTATTTCCAAAAATAATTTCTAACTATCACCATCAGGATTAGCTGAGTTCTCAACTTTATTGAGAAAAACTATTTGTTTTAGAACGCTAAACTTATAACAGGTTTGTGCATCTCTGGCAAGCAGAAAAAATCTAATATCTGTAGGGCGGTCGAAGCATCGCCTTACAGGCAAACTACAGAGCAAAGATTTGGCTGCCAATGCGAATGATCGTAGCGCCTGCCTTGATGGCGATCGCATAGTCGGCGGACATACCCATTGATAGTTCTTGGATATTTGCCCAGCCTAACGATCGCATTTTTATTGCTAATTCCGCAACATTGCTAAATATGGCATAGGCTTGGGACTCATCTAAGCCAAGGGGCAGAATTGACATTAGTCCAACGATATTGAGATTTTGTAATTTTGCTAATTTGGGTAAATCTGCTAAAAGCTCCGATTCTGACCACCCTGAC
>JBJTVM010000458.1:0-5900 GCA_046081205.1 Pseudanabaena sp.
CGGCGCGAAGCGCCGCCCATCCTTACCTCTGGATCACTACCCAAAAATCATCGGCGATATGACTAAGACTATTGAAAATAAGCGATTATCAGATTTGCTAATCGAGTTAAAAGCTAGTTTAGTAAAGCTCTATGGCGATCGCTTATTTTCTCTAATTCTATTTGGTTCGCAAGCGAGGGGAGAGGCTACTCCTGATTCAGATATTGACGTAATGGCAGTCCTGAATGACCCTGTGAATGTTGCTGAAGAAATATATAGAACATCGGATATTCGCTACCATTTCCTGAATGAGTATGGAGAATTAGTTTCGATTATTCCTACTGCAAAGTCAGCTTTTTTAGATTCAGCAATCTCTTTTATTCGAGTAGTCAAGCGCGAGGGCATCGAACTATGAGTGAAATCTCCAAATTACTGAGCTTATCATTCACCAAAAATCATAGATAATTATCTATGATTTTTGGTGACCTTGATCACTAATCTTGATTGGTGATCGTCGATACAATAATGAAAGTAAAATGTAGATCAATATTAAAAACCGTGAAATTCATTTCAATCGGAGTCATTTCAGCGATCGCTACCCTATCGATGCCTTTCTCAGCCCAAGCAGACAGCAGAGAGGCTTATTGTAAATATTTCCCAAATGGCTCTAGTCGGGCTACTATATCGATGCCCTGTGTGTTTTCGATGAATCAGGGCAATGTGGGCATTCGTTGGCAAGATGGCGTATCAGACTATTTTTTGCTGAGTCGCGATCGCCCCATGACCTACACCGATGAGCGCGGCGGACTTGTTTATCAACAACGTGATGAAGATGCTAATGGTGAAAGCATCAGGATTTTTAAGATGGAAAAAGGCTCCATCCATATTTGGGACAGTTAGAAGATAAGTAAGGACGGTGCTAAGCATCGCCCTTACTTATTTCATCTTGGTCACTAATGATATAAATAATATTTGTCTATACTAAAAGGGAATAATCAATGCTCAAAATAGTTGTTGGCCACAGTGATGATCCCGATTCTCAAGGTGCAGTTACAGAAGTACTGGAGCAATGTATCCAAGAGTTAGGTGGAATGGTACCTAAGGCAGGGCTATTATTTGCTGCCATTGATTTTGACCATGCTTCAATTTTGCAACAAATTAATCAAACCTTTCCAAATTTGCAATTAGTTGGTTGTACCACTGATGGAGAAATATCTTCAATCATGGGATTTCAACAAGATTCATTGATTCTGACGTTATTTAGTTCAGATACTGTTGAAATCTTTGCAGGTGTGGGGCATCACACAGAGACAGACGCAATCACCGCCGCTCACCAAGCTGTGCAACAAGCAACAGCTCAAAGTCAAGCTCTAACAAAACTCTGTATTACAGTCCCAGCAAGTTATACCAGTCGAGGTTCAACCACTAGTGGTGAACAAATTCTCAAAGGATTAGAGTTAGCTTTAGGGGAGAGCGTTCCTATTGTGGGTGGTACCGCAGGCGATCAATTCAGATTTAAAAAAACTTATCAGTTCTTTGGTACAGAAGTATTTACCGATGCCTTACCTATTTTGCTTTTTTTTGGAGACTTATACCTTTCTCATGGTGTTGGTTGCGGCTGGCAGCCAATGGGAAGTAAAAGTACTGTAACCAAGGCGCAAGGCACTGTTCTATATGAGGTGAATGCACAATCAGCACTGGAGTTCTATCAAAAATACTTGGGAGATCGCCCACCTACCGCAGAGCATCCACTCTATGTCTATGAAGGGGATAGCGATCGGTGTTACCTACGAGTTCCTAATACTTGTGACCTAGAAGCAGGTAGCATTAACTTTTTGGGCAATATTCCCCAAGGTGCAACCGTGCAACTAGCAGAGATTAGTCGGGATGAAGTGATTGCTGCTTCTGCAAGCTCTTTTAAAATGGCTTTAGCAGATTACCCAGGCAGCGAGCCAGAAGCAGTGCTAGTATTTTCTTGCTGTTGCCGACGTTGGCTATTAGGAACAAGAGCGAAAGAAGAATATGATTTGCTTAAAAATGCACTGCCCAAGATGAAGCCTATCGCTGGCTTTTATACCTATGGTGAATTTGCACCTCTTCAAGCGCAGGGTTGTAATTATTATCACCAAGAAACCTTTGTCACCTTGCTTTTAGGTACAGCATAGCAGGTAAAACATGCAAACTATGGAAATCACTACTGATGAGAAAAGAATAAAGGATTTAGAGAAGCAGGTGCGAGTTCTTACCAAAAAGCTAGACCGCTCAGAATCAGATCGCCAACAATTAGAAGCATCTAGCGAAGGGCGTGAACGTGCCCTCAAACAGATAATTCGTGATTTTGAACTATCTGAAAGGGCTCTAGAAAAGCGCACCCATGAACTAGAGATAGCACTAAGGGATCTCAAGCAGTTGCATGTCAAACTGATTGAAACTGAGAAAATGTCCGCTTTGGGAGTACTGGTAGCTGGAATTGCTCATGAAATCAACAATCCCGTCAATTTCATTCATGGCAATATAAACTACATTAAAGTCTATACTCAGGATCTCTTAAAACTAGTTGAAGCCTATCAATCTTATGTTCCTAATCCACCTCAAGACTTACAAGATTTAATGGAAGAGATTGATCTTCTCTTTTTAAGAGAAGATATGGCAAAGATTCTCAAATCGATGGCAATAGGTAGCGATCGCATTCGAGAAATTGTTCTCTCATTACGGAATTTCTCGCGGTTGGATGAAGCAGCTTGTAAAGCAGTGAATATCCATGAAGGAATTGACAACACCATATTAATTTTGCAGCATCGCTTACAGGCTAATTCCCGTCGCCCAGAAATTCAAGTCATCAAGACTTATGGTGATTTACCGTTGGTAGAATGCTATGCAGGTCAAATGAATCAAGTTTTTATGAATCTTTTGAGTAATGCCATTGATGCCTTAGAAGATTCTAGTCAATTACGCACATATCAAGATATGGAGACTGCTCCAAACACAATTGAAATTAAGACAACCGTTGATAATCACGATAATCAAAATTATATCAACATCACTTTTGCTGATAATGGTACAGGTATACCAGAATCAGTTAGATCTCGCCTCTTTGATCCTTTTTTTACTACCAAGCCCGTAGGCAAAGGCACAGGTTTGGGTCTATCAATCAGCTATCAAATTATTAACGAAAAACATAATGGAAAACTTCTCTGTGATTCTACAGTCGGAGTGGGCACTAAGTTTATGCTAGAAATTCCAGTTAATCAAAAGCCTTTGTTAACATGATAATATTTAATATGTTAGCGTAAGAGTCAGGATATTTAAGATTGATAAGGGGGACAGCTATATTTAGTCAATTTAGCAATTTTTTAAGAAAATTTAGCAACTTTCTGACTTTTTCTTGCGTCAATCATAGACATCTGCTAAGGTCTTATTAACCACCTCGGCAAAATATTGGGTTAATTGAAAAAATACAAATAAAATATAAAAAATGCGTAAGTTTTTTTGTCGGTTTTGTCAACTGTCGCCTTCCTTGCTTCATTTCCTACCCTCAATGCCGAAGCCTCTCCCAAAAACTTTGAGCAATGGTGTCAACAAAAGAATTCCCTGTCTGCTGCTACGAAAAATACTGTTGAAGTCTTGCTGAAACAAGCTGAAACTAAAAACTGCAAAGCTGCCAATGACAAATTGTCTAGTCTTTCAGAACTAGCCCTTCGCGCTGAAAACATTACAGACTTGGAGCCTCTTGTTAGTTTCACTAATTTGACCAGTCTTGAATTGCCTAGCAATGGGCTTACAGATATCAAACCTCTTGCTAATTTGACAAAGCTCACCTATCTGAGTTTGTTTGGCAACGAAGTCAAGGATATAACCCCTTTGGCGAAGCTAACTTCGTTAGTCAATCTCGATTTAACTGACAATAAAATTGAAAATGTCACACCTCTCGCCAGACTTACTAATCTACAATTTTTAAACATTTCTGCTAATTCTGTCAGTGATTTTAGCAGTCTGACTGGGTTGAAGAAACTGGAGTTTCTCTGGCTTGCGAGCATGAACATCAGCAATGTACAGAATATCGCTAATTTGGCTGTACGTTTGCCTAATTTGAAATCGCTTGAATTGGACAGCAATCAGATAGTTAATATCAAGCCACTTTCTGTGTTGACCAATTTAACTTCACTGGAATTGAACAATAACCAAATCATTGATGTTAAGCCACTTTCTGTGTTGACCAATTTAACTTCACTGGTATTGGGTAGCAATCAGATTGTCGATGTTAAGCCACTTTCTACCCTGACTAATTTGACAATGCTTTTCTTGGACAGTAATCAAATCATAGATGTTAGTTCTCTTTCTCGTCTGACTAAGTTGGAATCCCTCTTGCTGAGTAGCAACCCAGTCAACGATATCAAACCTCTGTCTAATTTGACATCATTAACACTTCTATCAGTGAATGAGGCTAAATTTAAGCCTTCAGATTGTCCAGTAAAACCTGCTTCAATTTGTAGTTTTGACTAGCTACAGCGTTTTGTCTTGATTTACAACCTCTAGAGACTCTTGAGCATCAGTGATTTCGATTCAAATGTTTTTTGTAATGTCCAAAAAATCAACATAAACCGATTAACCAAGCAAATGCGTATATTCCCTCTGTCAGTTCTAGCGGCGATCGCTGCCCTAACTTCCTTCTCAAACTTGAAAGCTGAGGCACTGCCTCAGAATGCACCTGCGATCGCCCAGTCGTCGGAGGATTCTTTTAGCAGCAATGGCTTCATCATGCCTAGTAAAAATATTTACTGCGTGGTCTATGGGGATTACCTACGTTGCGAAATTATCAGCCAATTAAATCCGATGCCACCACAGCCAGCATCCTGCGATTTGGATTGGGGTAATGGCTTAGCTTTGCCAAAAGTCGGCAAACCAGAGGTACTTTGTGCGGGGGATACTGCCTTTTCACCAAACTACAAAACCTTGGCATATGGCAGCTCTTGGAGCAAAGGCGGCTTTGTCTGTAAGTCTCGTACCAATGGGCTGACCTGCACCAACCCTAGAGGCAACGGCTTCTTTTTAAACCGCGAAGAGTGGAAGTTTTTTTAAATACATCTTGTCTGTGATCAGTATCAATTGCAGACAAGATCTAAGTTTTTATTAAATCTTACTCTTGGCAAATTTATTATTGACAAACCACCAAATTAGTCCAAATGTCTAAATTATCTCTATCAGTTTTAGCGGCGATCGCCGCTTTCATTGCTTCATTTCCCGTTTTCACTGCCGAAGCTTCTACCAAGACCTTCGAGCAATGGTGTCAACAAAAGGATTCTCTATCTGCTGGTGCAAAAAAGACTGTTGAAGTCTTGCTGAAACAGGCTGAAACTCAAGATTGCAAGGCTGCTAGCCAGAACTTGAACAGTCTTGAGAAGCTATTTATACCTGAAGGTATTACAGATGTAGAACCTATTGCAAGCCTCGTTAACTTGAGTGATCTCGATCTGGGCGGCAATGAGATCAAAGACATCAGACCTCTTGCCAACTTGACAAAGCTCACCAAACTGGGTTTATTCGGCAATAAAGTCAAAGACATCGCTCCTTTGGCAAAGCTGACTTTGTTGAGTGAACTCGATCTAACTGGCAATGAGATCAGAGATATTCGACCTCTTGCCAACTTGACAAATCTCACCGAACTGGGGTTATTCTACAATCAAGTCGAAGACATCGCTCCTTTGGCAAAGCTGACTTTGTTGAGTGAACTCAATCTAGGCGGCAATGAGATTAAAGACATTAGACCTCTTGCTAATTTTACGAAGCTTACTAAACTAGGGTTATTCAGTAATGGAGTCGAAGACATCACTCCTTTGGCAAAGCTGACTTTGTTGAGTGAACTCGATCTAGGCGGCAATGCGATCAGAGATATTCGACCTCTTGCCAACTTGACAAATCTC
>JBJTVM010000459.1:0-9976 GCA_046081205.1 Pseudanabaena sp.
TGACTCCCACGGCTTTAAGATTAGCAAGAGACTATGACAAATATGATAGAACTCAGCAATTCTCATTATACAAATCGATTTTTTGAAAGCCCGCCTTTGGCGGACTTTCAAAAAATCGATTTGTATAATGAGAATTGCTGAGTTCTATCATATTTGTCATAGTCTCTTGCTAATCTTAAAGCCGTGGGAGTCAGTTCCACAGGTATGCATTAATCCGTGAGATTCAGCAAGATGGCGAATTTCTTCGGTCTGGCGCGGGCTTGGTTTCCAAGGATCGCTATTGTCATAGCCATAGTAAGTCTCTACACCATCAATACCTAGGGCAGCGGCGGCGGGGATCAAGTCTTCAGGCGATCGCCGATATCGTGCAGGGTGAGCTAACACTGCCAAACCTCCAGCTAAGTGCATCGCTTTAATTACACTAATTGCTTGATAGTCTAAACCTGCGGTAGTTTTACCTTGCAAATATGGAAGCATTGCCTTATGTTCGGGATCAAATCCATAGCCCAAAATATGCACTTCTGTAAAAATTAGGCTGGCATTCACCTCAATGCCCGACCAAAGTGTTGGCAAAGACTGGGGATCGCTAGATTGGCTAATTGTTCGTTCCAGATATTTTTTGGCAATATAGTATCCTTCGATCGCATGGTGATCGGTAATAGCAAGATCAGACAGGCGTAAAGAGATCGCCTGCTGAATGAGATCCACAGGCTGCATTTTGCCGTCAGAATGTACTGTATGTAAATGAAAATTTAGCCTGTGCGGGCAACTCATGGCATCAACAGACGCAAAGATTTTCCGCAGCCTCTTAGTTGCGCCCGACTCTGATATCAACAGGGGAGTTTGAATCACCATGGCAAATCTCTACATAAGCAAATCTTTAACAATTCTTAATTTCTTGATCACAATTTTACCCAGAATAGGGTAAGCAGCTTCACTTTGTTAAAATAAATTCCCAAACTGATCCAATTGGCGAGCCAATTACATTTACCTGTGAGTGCCTCAGTCATTACTAACGGGAAAATTAGCAAGGCTCAAACAGTAGGCAAATTCAATAAGTTTTAGAAAACATCAGGTTAACTAATACAACCTAAATAGCACACGTATCTACGGCAAATTAGGGTAATTGATCATACTGAACTTGGTCAATCGCATTGCGGTCAATATTTTGTTCAGATGGCTCGTAATAACTGGATAATAATTGGCGAGTTTCGACTTTCCCTAAATTAGACTCAATTTCGGCAGTGATTGCGACGCATTCATTGCCAGACATATCAATCGCTCGCTCAACGATTTTGCCATCTTTCCCGATTAAGTACTCGATACGTTGATACTGCGACATAATCTATATAATTTTCTCAACAATAACAATTACTAATATTCTAGCGTCTCTATATCAAAAATTGCAAAATGAAAAGCGTGGCTTTTTATTTTGCACAAAAGTAGGATAGCGGCACTTCGCACCGCTATCCTGCTTTTGGAGTTGCACTGAAAATATAGCAATGTAAGTTTTACTAAGGATGTAAAACCGAAATAAACAAAGGCGGCGCAAAGCGCCGCCTTTGTTTATTTCGGTTTGGATTTGATACGTGAGATATAGACGAAAAAGAGTAAGAACCGCTAATCGATTCTTACTCTTTTTCGTCATGGCTATCTGCACCACTAATTCTTGGGTATAGCGATTTTCATTTAGCCTACGGCAAAAGGAAAACTCAAAACCTTTACTGGGATTGACTTTTTTGCTTTCAAATGAGTATACGCTCATTAGAAAACAGCTATAAGGGGGTAGTCAAATAACTAACTGACCGAGAGATTTCAAAATTTGTAGTACTTCATATAAATGGTTTTCTGGCTCAGACAAGGAAAAAACTTTGGATAGGGTATAAATTGGTTCAGCTTCAGAATCTAGTTGGATAAAGCAAAATTCACGCCCATTGGTAATCAATCCAAATCTTGTTTTAGTGGGGTTGGGGCTAGAAATCATATAAGTCAGAGCCTGCGGCAAAGCTACCATCACATCATATTGAATGCTTTTAGCTTCGATTACCAATATCCATATTGATTGTTGTAGCACTAAAACATCAATCTGTCCTCGTACCACTTCCACTCCATCTTGAGACACTAACTCGATCGATTCTTCTAGGGTCGTATAAAAAGGTGGATCATAAAAACCTGCAAGGGAAAGCAATGGAGACAAGGTAACCATCTTGACAGTTACTTCTAGTAATGGTCGATCCGCAAGATAAAGGTATTGTTGCCTTGTGCGATCTAATTGGTGTTTTTCAAATTCACTAAGCGTGGGAGCCGAAACTAATAAGTCAGTAAAAAATGTATCGTTTCTATCTTGATGTAAGTGAAACTTGTTTTTGACATCATATAGGCTTAGCTTTGAAGCTTGTAAGGTTTGTACCATCGCTTTTCTCCTGTTTCCATAATTTTAACGTGAGTTCGATATCGCCATTTGCGGGTTGCTTCGCAAGCCACAAATGGCGAAAAATGATAAGAATCGCTTGGCAATTCTTATCATTTTTCGCGTTCATCGAAATGACGTTAATTTTAATTATCTATCAGTTTCTAAGACCTTACTAACTGATGTGCCATCCACCGAAGTCCCAAAAAACCAGAGTGAAGCTGCCGCCTCAGCACGAGTAACGGGCTTTTGAGGTTGGAATAAGGTCGTAAAGCCAAAGCTACGGCGAATGTTAGAGAGATCGCGCAGTTGAGCATCGGCAAAAATTGCACTCAAAGCATTCTCACTAATGCGATCGCTATCTTTAAATCCCCAAGATTGGCTGACCGACTCTAAGGTTGCGCTGGGCAGAGGTTGTCTTAGATCGAGGGGGATTTTCCATTGCACAAGCTCTTCCCTTAGTAACGGATCGTTAGGACGAAAGCTACCTGTTCCACCAATTAATCCTGCATTAGCTAAGCCTTGAATGATGCCAAAGTCAGGGTGGTTATTAGGAATATCCGTAAAACTAGCGCTATCGGTTGGTTGTGCAAGACGAATTTGGCGGCTAGGTTGATTTTTATAGAGGCGATTATTGGTTTCTAATAACCATCGGGCATATTCACGACGAGCTACTAAAATATTGGGCTGAAATTGTTGTCCAGTTTTGGGAGTGATTGTTCCTAATTGATTTAAGTCTTTAATCCAATTCTTAAGTGAAGCAGGTGCTGTGTCCAAATCACTAAATTCACCAGATCGCATTTGGGAATTAGTAAAGTTTATGAAAAATAATTCTTTGAGCGAGTTTTTATCTAGGATCGTTTTTTTCGGTAAAGACTGTAGAGCGATCGCCTTCATTTGGCTAGTCCAGCGATCGCTATTTACAGAGCTAGCTAAACCATTAGGAGAATTAGTTGGCTTTATTTCAGGTTTTGTCTCAGGCTTTATTTCAGGCTTTATTTCAGGTTTTGCCGTTGGGGATGGGCTTGGTGATGTGGAGATCGCTGCTGGTTGATTAGGATTTTCGGCGATCACTTCAGAGGATGATGGACTAGCAGGAGCGATCGCATTTTCCAAAGAACTGCCAATATTTGAACCTTGGCAAGCTGAGAGGAAAGCCGACAGTAAATAAGTGGTAAGCCCAAGTAGCAAAAATTTACAAGTTTTAGCATTTAACCGAGATTTGAACTTCATCAAAATTCCACACCAATATCATCAGGAAAACTCAAGTCAAGCAACTGCTCAAAGCTATAAGGACATTCATTGGACAAGAGACTTTTCTTGATTGGGGTTTCCGCCAAAATTAACGCTAATCCCAAGCGATATCCCTTAAGTAGAGTTTTATCTAAGTAAGATTTTAAGCTAGGGTTATCCGCTAACAGATCTTGAATTTCTTCTCTTTGCAACTGAATTATGACCTGCCAACTGCGAGATCGCTTTGTGGGTTGATACTGCCATTTCAAGAGATGTCCAATCAATACACCCAATCGATTCGATAATTCTTGCTGCTTTTGCTTACCCCAAGACCCTATTTCCTCAACCAAATTCAACAAGTCCAAACTATCTAAATGTCCTAAGGACAGAAGCCTAGACTGCTCCAATGTCCAGCCATAAAAATCTGTCTCATATAGTCCTGTGTTCATCGCATTTCTTTATGTATATTTTTGGTGATGCTAAATAGATAAGGATGGGAGACGCGAAGCGCCGCCTATCCTTATCTCTAGATTGATCGCATTTTTTAGCTCAAGAAGCATTGCTATCAATCTCAACAAGATTGTTGCTAGGTGGCAACAGAGGGACTACTGGTAATGCACAGGCAATTTCAGGACGGAAATTCGCATAGCGGCTACGACGTACCGCAATAATTTCTGTCTGGATATCTTGAGTACTTTCACCCAAACATAATAATAGATGCGTAGTTAATTCCAAACTTGTTTCAAAGGTAGGATGCACTACTTCCTTCGCACCAAGTTGATAAAGAGTATCTATATCCGCATCTTTTTCGGCTCTGACCACAATATCTATTTCTGGAGAAATAGATATTGCTCGCTGCACAGCTAATCTCGTAGCGATCGGGTCAGAAATAGCAATCAACATCGATCGCGCATGGTCGATTTCTGCTTTTTCGAGAACAAATGGACTGGAGCAATTGCCGTATAGATAGGGAATATTTCGAGATCGCAACATTTCCACCTTAGATTCCGCATCCTCAATTACTAAGACTGGATAGCCCTTAGACTGCAACAAAGACACAATCCCTTGGCCGATCCGACCATAACCACAAACCACCACATGATCGTGGAGTTCTGCATTAACTGAAAGCTCTTGGGGCATATCTAGCTTATTCATCCAAGTTTGGAGAAATGGCACTTTTTCGAGCAGTTCTAAAATCTGTGGTGTTGCCTTGAGCAAGAATGGTGTAACCATTAAAGTTACGGCAGTTGTTCCTAAAATTAGTAGATATACCCGACGCGATACTAGGCCTAATTTTTGACCTTCACTAGCTAGTACAAACGAGAATTCTCCAATTTGAGCCAGACCTAATCCTGCAAAAATGGCAACCCGTAAGGGATAGCGGAAAATACTTACTAAAGGTACGACGATTAAAAACTTGCCAATCATCACGATTGCCACAAGGCTGAGAATTAATTCCCAGTTTTGGAGCAAAAAGACAGGATCGATCAGCATCCCGATCGCTGCAAAAAATAAAGTCGCAAACACATCCCGCAATGGTTCAACATAGGTGAGTGCTTGGTCGGCATATTCCACCTCTGAAATCATCAAACCTGCGACGAACGCGCCCATCTCGATCGATAAGCCCAACTGCTCAGTCAAAAGCGCAATCCCTAAACACAGCACGATCACGCTGAGCAAAAATAATTCGCGGCTCTCGGTACTCGCTACCCACCGCAAAAATGGCGGAATCACCCAAATCCCTACGGCGATCGCGGCACCTGCAAATAGAGCCGTCACCGACAAAGCCTTGATTACTTCGATCCCCACTGACTCAGGGTGATCCAGTGCGGGCAGCACCGCCAGCATCAAACCTAATGCTAAATCTTGGATAATCAACATCCCCAGTGTTACCTGTCCCTGTGCAGACTCAGTGGCATTGGTTTCCATTAAACTGCGTAGCACCACTGCCGTTGATGACAGCGATAAAATTCCACCGAGGAAAACCCCTTGGGTTGGAGTATCTACCCACCCTACAAGCACTGATACGGCGGTAGTGAGAGCAATCGTCAACAAAACCTGTAGACTGCCACCACCAAGAGCGATCGCTCTTACCTTATTTAATTGTTTCAGCGAAAACTCAACGCCAAGGGCAAATAGCAGAAAGGCAACCCCAAACTGGGCAAGGGTTTCTACCTGAATCAATTCTTTGATCAGCCCTAAACCTGTGGGACCAACAACAATGCCGCCAAAAATATATCCCAACAAAACTGGTAATCGCAGAGCCGCCGCTAGTAATCCGCCAAACGAGGCTGCTGCAAGAACAGTTACTAAATCAACAATTAACCGAAAATCTTCTTGCACAGAAACCAACTAAAGAACTTTGCCATCTATACTTTAGCTTGGATTTTGCTAAACCCAAAAGAGAGTTCGGCGCTCTACTCCGAACTCTCTTTTAGGCAAACTGGCACGTATCATCATCACTGCTGCGGAAGAGTAAACTTGGTTGAGTAAAGTCAGTATCATCGGATTGAGATAAGTTACCTTCAGCAGGATGCGACATTGATTTAGCCTCAAGCTGGTCATATAAAGTCTTGACAATCTGCAGGACATAACTAGCCGACTGATCATAAGCACTAGGTTCGCTTAGCGATCGCGCAGTTTGCCAGATCAATTTTTCGACTTTCTCAAATGATGAATAGGCATAAAATAATTGACGTATCAATCCGTCAAGCCCATGAGTTTTCAACTCATGCCAATTATCGCGATCAGGATCGAAGGGATAGTAAAGCAAAGAAAACAGTAAAATCTTTGCCCGCATGGAACTTGTAAATCGCATCAGTTCCAAACGTAAGTCAAATAGATCCACGGCAATTTGTGGATCAAAGGGAATTTTACTGCGGCTTTGACGATTGAAATGATCGGGTTGATTGATCGCGGGTGCAGGCTGGGCGATCGCAGGACTGCCTGCTACCAAGTTATCTTCATAGTGGCGATTGGGGTAAAGAGGCTCTAACTTGCTGAGTAACAAATTGCCGATCGCAGCATATTCCGCAGGTTTAGACACTCTCTGCACTGACTCCTGGAGTAAGGCTGTCAATTGCCCAAAAGTTGGCAGAAATGAGACTAACTCTTTCAAAAGGCTTCCCCAATCAACGCTATTCAATTGACGCAAATCGTTCTCCCAAACATCTTGATAGGTATAAAGCAAGAGTTTTTTGAGACGCATTTGCTGAGCATCTGTATCAATACTATGGGCTACCCATGCATAAATATCAGATTCATCATCCAGATAGGGATCGATCATCGATAATTCATCTTCAGTAAAGCTAAACTGTCGCTCCGATGAGGATTCTGGAATATGTGACTTGGGAGATTCTTGGATGGAGCTATGTTGAGAAGTAGCAGTATCAAGTGGAGCAATTAGTTGTGCTGAACCTGCATTAATGACTAGATGATTTACTGAATAGGCAAGTGGCTGGCTAACTGTTTGAGGATTTTGTTTCTCTTGAGAAGAACTTATTGGTTCTGCAATTACTGATACTGGTGTTTGTTGATATAGTTTAGAGGCAGCATTAAAAACTATTTTGGCAACAATCAAGTATTGGCGCTGTTTTTGGACAGCGATCGTCTTTACAGATTTTACTAAGTTCTCCTTTAGGGATTCAATATTTGGGTATTGTTGATATAAGTCTTCCAGTAGTTCCACAAAGCTAAAATTATTTAGACGAGTAAGATCATTTTCCAAAATACCAGTACATACCAGACATACTAGCTTCTTAGCCCTCACAGGGTCTTCGCTCATTTCAAGGTCATCGGATACTTCTTCAATCAGCTTTTCTAGAGGACTCTTATTAGTTTGTTCAGGAGGATGAGGAAGTGATGGTAATTCAGAAAGAACTAGTGGTATAGCTTCGCTAAAAACAGTCTGGGCTTGAGACTGCATTAGTAAAGGTTGCAGCGCTTCCAGTACATCATTCGCTGATTGATAGCGTTGACGAAAATCAAAACGCACCATTTTATCAATCACATCTGCCAATGTAGGCGTAACTTTGGCGCGATCGCGCCAGCAAAACTCACTAGTAACAGGATCTTCAGGAATCTGATTAGGCAATAATCCCGTTAGGGATTGAATCGCAATCACCCCGATCGCGTAGATGTCACTAGCAAACATAGTTTTGCCACTATATTGCTCATTGGGCATATATCCGGGCGATCCAATTACCAAGCTGGAAGTATGTCCGAGTTGACTAATTGGCTGAGTGCTAACTTCTTTAACTGCCCCAAAATCAATTAGGACAATTTTTTTGTCACTAGTCCGACGAATCAGATTACTGGGTTTAATGTCACGGTGGATTACCTGATGGCGATGGACAAAATCGAGGGTCGGCAAAATATCAGTGAGGAAATCAATCGTGTACTGCTCTCCTAAACATTGACCACGCTTAATTTCTTGCGTCAAGATATCGCCTTCAATCAATTCTTGAGCGAGAAAAAATTCTTCATCTTCTTCAAAGTGCGCCAATAAGCTGGGGATGCATTCATGCCGTCCCAGTTTATAAAGTACCTTTGCCTCTTTATCAAATAGTTCGCGGGAGATCTTTAAAATTTCTGCTTGTGATGATGCAGGCTTAAGCTGCTTGATCACACAGCTAGGGCGATCGGGCAGATATCCATCTTCTGCAATAAAGGTTTGGCTAAAGCCGCCGCCGCCAAGTTGTTTGACGATTTTATAGCGCCCAGTCAAGGTTTTACCGAGCATAATCATTTCAGTCACTGCTATTGTCAATATTTTTGCATTTCCTTAACGCCCTAGCAAGTTAATTTTCGTCTTCTCGCCAAACACAGCCTGTTGAGGCTTTAAGTAGTACAGGTAAATTTTTGAAAGCGGCGCTTCGCAACGCTTTCAAAAATTTACTTAGGTTTTAAGTAATTGCTGAAAATCTTTGAGGAGAGAGTGCGGCAATGATCTCATCAGATTTACCCTTCGCATGTTCTGCAAACCTTTTCGATAGAGCAGGCACATAAACAGTTGGACTGGTGAATCCAGAGAATAGATGGAGGTTTTCACATTCCTTTAGTGGACCAACTAGCGGTAAATTGTCGCAACTAAAAGCAACTAGGCAATTTCGCCATTTGCCCTTTAAATCACCAATTTTGGGCAGAACTTTACTGACATAAGCGCGAATCGCCGATTCACTTTCAATAGGATTGATCGCTGCGTAAGGATCAGTTAAAACGCGGCTAAGTTGACCAAATCTAATGCGGCGATCGCAAAACTGAATTGCGCCAGCATCAATCGAAGGAGGTAATAGTTCATGTCCAGCTACATCCCAAATAGCATCTTGATCAATGTCCTTGGTTACGCTTTCTAGTTCATAGCGTTTAGTATCCGCAGGCATTACCATCGATCGCAATTCCAAATTAACGGGTTCTGTATCGATCGCTTCGGCATGGGTGTAATAGATTCTGGCATGAATCCCTGAAGCTCTAAGTAAAGCGCGAGACAAGCCTCCAGCACAAACAACTACCCGATCACTGCGAAATTCTCCCTGTTCTGTGGCTACACCTGCAACGCGATCGCCTTCGATTAAGATTTGATTGACTTTGGTATAGATAATTTCGCCACCCAACTTTTGGATTGCTTGCTGATGAGCCTCAACAAAACAATCTAAATTGATGTGAGCGTGGGGCACTAGTAAAGCTCCACCAATTCCATTAACATTTAGTTGTGGTTCGCGATCGCCAGCCTCTTGAGCGTTGAGGAAATTCGGGGGAATCATGCATCTAGCATATTGCGCGAGAATAGCTTCTGGATCTGCTTCAGGTTCGAGAGTCAACAGCAAATCAATCTCCCGAAATTCCGTATCCATACCTAGCTCATGGGAAAGTTCTCGTTGTCTGGTGATTCCCTCTTGGCAAAGTTGTTGGGTGAGAGTGCTTGTGCCAGCCCAATATGAGATGCCCCCATAGCCGAGACTACTGCCTCCTTGAAGTTGTTGATGCTGCTCAATTAGCAATACTGAAAAGCCAGACTTTTGCAGTTCATAGCTCAGCGATATACCTGTGATCCCTCCGCCGATTACAATCCAATCATGCATGGGTTTCTATCTCTTGAAGTTCGATTTCTGACAATATATCCTCTCCAGCGCCTTGGTGCTGGGTTTTTACCCATTTTAACCGCTTTGGAAGAACGCACATTCTTAGGGTGACACAGGCAATTACAGGAATCCAATGCAGCATATAAATCATCCCAGGAACTGTTTGCCAGATCGCCGATCGCCATGGCATTTGATAGGCTCGCCTCAGTCCAAAAGCCATAGTTACTGAGGTTAACGCAAGGGAGAATCCTGC
>JBJTVM010000460.1:0-11643 GCA_046081205.1 Pseudanabaena sp.
TACCATTGTTGAAGCAGAGACGACTCTATCTACATTACGGGCTTGGTGTCCCTAGGGGCTGCTCGAGTTTATCTCTGCCTTTGCTTGTTGGATCTTAGTAAAGATTTTATCCTTTACTTTTCTTCCTAGATACAAGGGGCTTGGTCTCCAAGCCCAAATCTCAGCATTCCACGTAACATTAGTTAGATAGTTAAATAGTTAAACAGATGGCTAAATTTTACGATCGCATTACGACTGAGTTGCAAACATTCATCGAAGCTCAGCATATTTTCTTTGTGGCAAGCGCTCCGAATGAGGGGCGAGTGAATCTATCTCCTAAAGGAATGGATGCTTTGCGCGTAATTAACGAATCTGAAATTGCTTATCTTGACCTCACGGGAAGTGGTAATGAAACCGCCGCGCATCTCCTCGAAAACAGCCGAATTACTGTCATGCTTTGTAGCTTTACCGAGAAGCCTCTCATTCTGCGCCTATATGGTCAAGGTGATCCAATTCGTCCCAGAGATACAGCATGGCAAGAATATTTATCTCTATTCCCTGCGATCGCTGGTACTCGCCAAATCGTGCGCGTTAAAGTGGAATCTGTGCAAACTTCCTGCGGGTTTGCGGTTCCCTTTTATGAATTTTCAGGCGATCGCACCGTCTTAAAGGAATGGGCTGAGAAAAAAGGTGAGGAAGGCGTGCATGAATATTGGGGAAAGAATAATCAACACAGTATTGATGGCTTACCAACTAGACTATTAGAAACCCAATAGTTAATGTGAATTCTACATAGCCTTTTGTGGCGTGCTTCGCACGCCACAAACAGCGAAAAGTGGGAAGAATCGCTATGCGATTCTTCCCACTTTTCGCTTTCGTCGAAAGACCTACTAATAGTGTGACAAATATTTATTGTTTATCTTTTGACGCTAAATGTGAGTTAAGGTATTATCTGACTCAACGTTAAAACAAAAGCATTTTTTATGGTGCAAGAATTTATTCGCCTCGACAAAGAGGTTCGATTTCCCGCCAGCGCTCCTGCCGCTTACCCCGTATTTTTCAGGACTTATAGCCGCAAGTATAATAACAAACGCGAAAGCTGGGCTGAAGTATGCGATCGCACACTTACAGGTTTAAAAACGCTAGGCAAGCTGACCAAAGAGCAAGCTGAACTGATCGACAAGATGCAGAAACAGCTTAAAACCCTTACCTCTGGGCGTTGGCTGTGGGTTGGCGGTACTGAATGGGTAGATCGACCTGAAAACTTCTCAGGCTCCTATAACTGCACCAGCACCAACGTAATCGACTGGCGAGCTTTTGGCTTGATGATGGATCTCGCAATGCAGGGATCAGGCACTGGTGGCGTATTAGAGCCTCAGTACATCAGTCAACTGCCCATAATTCGTAATCAGTTGCATGTCAATGTCATCGGTGCGATCGGCGCAACCCCCGTCGAAAAGCGTCACCACAATACCGAAGTCGAATTTGACTATGCCAATAATGCGGTTAAATTTCGTGTGGGTGATAGTCGTCAAGGTTGGGTCAAGTCCTACCGATCTCTGCTAGAGCTATCTAGTGATGCAAAGTTTGACGCATCCAAGCCAGTCCAAATCACCGTTGATATCAGCGATGTACGCCCCAGTGGTGAACCCCTCAAAGGCTTCGGTGGCATGGCAAATCCTGTCAAGTTGCCCACACTCTACGATCGCTGTGCCAATATCTTGAATAAGGCGATCGGTCGTCAACTCTCCTCCGTTGAATGTTGCCTCCTCATCGATGAAGCCGCAGTTTGTATCGTAGCTGGTAACATTAGGCGTTGTCTTCCTGCTGGGGCTTTGGTTCACAGTGAATCGGGTTTAGTACCGATTGAGAAAATTCGGATAGGCGATCGAGTACTAACAAGCAAGGGATTCTATCCTGTTACTAACTTTTTTGATCAAGGGACACAATCGCTTTGCCGCATCAAAACTGAAGATGGTTATTTTGAATGTACACCCGATCATAAAGTAGCCGTATTGGAAGATGTGTATGGTAAATATCGGATGGTCAAAGCCAAAGATCTCAAGGAAGATGATCGATTGATCTTTGTACCAAAAGCTATTACTGGTACTGCGACCGAATTGCCAGAATTCAAAGGAACATTAGCTCCACAAACAAAACGAATTACGATTCCTGCACTTACAGCAGATGTTGCATACTTCATCGGCTACTTGCATGGTGACGGATCAGTGGGAAGTGATGGCTGGCGCGTGAGGTTCCGAATTTCTGAAGACCAACAACAGATCATTGATAAACTCATATCTGTCGGAGAACTATTTGGATTGGATACTTACACACTGAGAACACCAGAACAATCTAAAGCGAAGGCTTTTGAACTGCAATTCAATTCTAGTGCGCTCAATCAGTATCTATCTCAATTCAAACAAGCATTTACTTCGATTAATATCCCTGACTGCATTTTATTAGCATCGACTAATATCCGTGAAGCATACCTAGCTGGATTGGCAGATGCTGATGGTTGCTTTAGCCAAGGTGTGCTAGTTGCATCAGTACATTCTGATTTCTTGCGTCAAGTCCAAGCCGTTTATGCTTCATTAGGGATTATGACTCGGTTATGTCATTCCACACGCAAGCGCACAGGTAAATGGGAAGGTGAGCTAGTCACTGTTGGTGAAGTAGCCTTTGATAAAATTTCTGAATTATTTGCTGCTCACTCATTGCGCTTTGCTGGTAGCCAGAGGGTTCGTCCTCAATCGTTTAAGGATCATGGCTTCCCGAAAGAGATGGTCAGACCAATTGTGAATACCTATCAGTATCATTGGAGTAGCACACAAAAGCAAATGATTGTACCGACAGTTCAGAAGTATATTTCTGAATGCACGGATTTAATTCCTATAAAGGTAAAATCAGTTGGGTTTGATGTAAGAATTGCTCATACTTATGATATTGAAGTTGCTTCTATTCATGAGTTTGTTTGTGAAGGTATTCTTGTTTCAAATAGTGCTGGAATGCGCCAATTCTCATCAGAAGATACTTTAGGCTCTGTCGCAAAGGATAATCTCTGGCAGCAAGATGAAGCAGGTAACTGGCGTATCGATCCTGAGCGTGATGCTTTGAGAATGGCGAATCACACAAGGGTATTCCATCGCAAACCCACAGAACAGGAATGTATTGATGCTGTTCGTAAACAATACTATTCAGGCGAAGGTGCGATTCAATGGGCGGGTGAAGCGATCGCCCGTTCCAATGCTGATTTGATTACAAGTTCAGAATTCAAACGCGAATTTCTAGATGCCTATGTGAAAGGAGAAGCGAAAGAATGGTTGCGATCGCAACAGCCTGAAATTACGGAACGTGAACTAGAGCATAGATTACAGCGTTATGGTCTGAATCCTTGCGGAGAAATTTTGGGAATGGATTTTCACTGCAATTTATCTGAAGTTCATCTAAATCAACTCAATCCTCACAACAAGAAAGAGCAAGAAGAAGCTTTTAAGGCAGGTGCTTTGTCGGTTGCTGCATTACTCAATCATCGTTTTAATGAAGAACGCTATCAGTATAGCCGTGAAATCGATCCCATTGTGGGCGTATCCTTCACAGGACTATTTGACTTCTTCGTTCATGCCTTTGGAGTGGAATGGTTGCGCTGGTGGGAAGCAGGTCGTCCTGACACTGTACAGGGGATAGACTTCAAAGAGAAAGAAGCTGATTATCTTAATCGCTGGCGCGAAATTGTGCATCAGACCGTTTGGGATTATTGCGACTTGCATGGCTTACGCCGCCCCAATCGTTGCACGACAACACAACCTGCGGGCACAAAATCTTTGCTGACAGGAGCTTCCCCTGGATGGCATCCACCGAAGGCGCAGCGCTTTATTCGTCGAATTACTTTCCGTAAGGAAGATCCTGTGGCGAGAGCTTGCATGGACTATGGCTATAGCATCATTCCTTCGCAATCGGATAAGGATGAGAATGGACAATTGCTCAATGATCCCTTCGATCCAAGATGTACGGAATGGCTGGTGGAGATTCCTGTGAGTGTGTCTTGGGCTGACCTTGACGGTGCGGATCAGGTGGAAATCAGCAAGTTCGATGTAATGGCGCAGTTTGATTTCTATATGCAGGTACAGAAGCATTACACTCGTCATAATACTTCCGCAACCTTGGAGTTACGCGAGCATGAAATCGAGCCTTTAGGAAAGAAGATTTACGAAGCGATTCGTGATGATGAGGGTTATATCTCGGCGGCGTTGTTGGCGCGTTTTGATGACCTACAAACTTTCCCCCGTTTGCCTTTTGAGCCAATCGATAAGGCTACCTATAAGAAGCTCAGTGCCGAGATGCTAGAACGTCGCAAATCTGATGATTTTTACGCAAGTTTGTTGCGTTATGATTCGGGTGAGTTGATGGAGGCGGGCCCTGCGGGTTGTGATTCTGATAAGTGTATGTTCCCTGAACAGAAGCCATAGGTCGCAAAAAATAACATATTGAGCATATAGGTGTTGCTACAATAGCGATCGTAACTTGTAGTAAACACTTATATGCTCTCTCAACAAATATCAGGATTTCAAGAAGCATTAAATGCGATCGAGTCTTTGTCTTTAGACGATCAGTTTGCATTACTTGATGTTTTGCATAATCGCTTGAAACTGCGTCAACGTCATCAAATTGTGCAAGAAGTACAAGAAGTGAGGCAAGAATTTATGGCAGGTAAGTTTAAAAGTGGTTCGGTTGATAATTTCTTAGCGGAGTTAGATCGTTAGATTTAGTTTAGAATATATACACAAGCAGCAAATATAAAGCTATGCAAGTAGGCATAATATTATAGAATTTAAAGATAATCTAATGTAATCTAATCTAATAAACCTAAAGGGTGTGACCAGAATCTGATGTTCAACTTAATTAATGTATTACCTGCTCACAGTAGGGTTTAAATTTTAGAACAGCAATTAATGAAATTATTCTGACAATAGTTCTTGGAAATTCCGAAAACCCTTAATATAAAGGTTATAGCCAATCTACATCAAATTTTGGTCACACCATTGCAAAACATCGCCGATCGCTTGTAAAGTGTTCGCCTCACCCAAACGATCGCCAATCTCGCGGTAAAAGGCAAGCGCCGCTTCATACCTCTCTAACGCTTCCTTAGCTTGATAAAATCGGAATTTAATTTTGCCATCCCAATAAATCGTTTCAGCTTTTACCGCAACTGTTGTCCGATTTGCGCGAATCTGCATCTGTAAAAATGCAATTAAAGAATCTAATTCGGCTCTCCGAAAAGTATTCTGCCAACCATTCGCCAAATCAGAAAGTTCATTAATACATCGATCTGGATTAGCAACCGCCAATTGATAAATCCATTCAATCTGATTTTCTGGTCTATCTGTTTGTGCAAAATATGCTGCGACTCGATCAGATAGTTCTCGAAAACGTTCAGGATTATCTTTCCATAAACGATCTAACAACTGATTGCGCGTCAACTCATGGACATTATGTCCCCGTTCTGGAAACACCTCCACACAAGAAATTAGCTGTAACTGCCGATAAATTTCCTCAGCGAGATCTGCCAACTCAGGACACAACGCCGCCAAGATCTCAGCATCAAACCAATGAGGAACTGCCACCGCCCATAAAGCACTTTTTACATCCTCTGGCAACGATTCCAAAAGACTCTCAGTCGCAATCCAACTGCGTTCTTCATCAGTCTGAGCCGCCATCAACCTCTGCAAGAGGTCATTAATCATTTTTCCACCCCCCCGCTTGACTCTCAAATATCTTCACGATCGCATCAGGATTCCCTTGAAAAGATCGCACAAAAGCCTTCACCGCTTCCCGTTCAAAAGGCAACTTTTTCGCCTGCGTAAACGAATACCAAGCCTCAATATCATCAATTTTCTCTAAACAATGCGTCTCCGCCAGATCACTCCATTCAAAGGATGGCTTCGGCACTATCTGCCCCGCAATCACCACCCTGACATTTTCTACATCAGCCACCTCAACCAAAAATCCGCCACCCACCCAATCTGCCACTGATGCAGGAGCCGAGTTAAAAGTATCGAAAATGATCATGATTGGCTTTTTGACCGCTTGCAAATCCCGAAAAAATGCCTCTTACAATTTACTTAACCGAAAATTGCGAGCCTCCTCACTTTCAGCATTCAAAATGACCTGAATCTGATTCTCCGTCCCCTCAATCTGATTATCCGAAACTTCAACCCCCCCACTGAGAAAATTGTTTAGCGCCCTATTAAAGTTAATAAATTTCTCTTCACCTAATCGCTTTTGCATCCTCGAAAAAATATAAGCAATACCAGTTTGAGCCGATTTGAGATCGATTTTGACCAATATCGCCGCCTCAGCGTAAACAGGACAAAGAGAGGCAAACTCAGTCAACAGACTCGTCTTACCCATACCCGAAGCCGCCTGAATCAACAAAATGCGTTGGGCTATCTCACCCCGCAACATTTTCTTAAAAAACTCCACCTCCCTAGTCCGATTCGCCAGCCTCATTCCTTGTCCTCATCTTCAGGCTTTGGTGACTTGTTGTCCACATCATTAACGATCAAGTTCTGATACTTACCTTCCATCAAGTTTTCTTCAACCGAAGCATTTTCTTGAGTAACCTCTATTTTTTGATTTTCGCCACGCATCACATTACCTTTTACGACCGTGCGTGAAGGAGGTCTTCCCAGTTTCGACTCTTCAAACCCTGCCTCACCCTCAAACTCATGATTGCCACTTTTCACTCTAGCCCGACCGCTAAAACGACCGATCCGACCAGAACCAAACATGAATAAGAAAACTATCAGGACAAGAGCTAAAGCGATCGCGACAACAATCCATACAGTTTCCATATTCAAACCTCACGATTTAATCTGATTCTCTCATGATTATGGCAATAGTTAAACCGATAATATAACCTGTCTGCTAAGTGTGGAAATATAGACAGTCATTCTGGATTGGAGCTACTAGTCTTTGAGGAATTTATAGCAGCGTAAGCTCTCACCTTCATCATTGCCATGAGGGTATCAAGTTGCTCGTAAAGATTTAGTTCTGCTACTTCTGACGAAATAAGGTTTAAATCGCGATTTTTTTGAAGTAATTCGCGCAACCGTGCTTGCGATCGCTCAGAAACTTTGAAGTTGGCAATCTGTTCTGATGTAGGGCGATTGACTAAAAAATCAATAATCTCTAAATAAGTTGGTAATTCTGTGGGTGAGGGAGTGCTAGATACATCAAGTTTATCTGTAGACTTTTCGCGGAGTGATGATGTATTGACTAGATTAGCGAAAATTTCTGAGATTTGATTTTTGTATGGGGCTAGCCTTTGGGCTAATTCGTCGGGAATCTCAATGGTTAGCTGAGCCATTTTTTTGTGATATTTTGAAGTGCTCTTTTCAAATTCTAACAAGAAAAAAAAGGAGCGCATTACGCGCTCCTTTTTGATTAAGGTGCTAAAGCATTGCCTCTCAGCAAACTACCGAGGGTTTTGAGCGTAATCTTCAACTGGGTGAAAGGATTCGCAGGTACAACAGTTTTGTAGAGATAGCTGTCAAAGGTGAGCTTCTGTACATCCTTGTCAGCGCACATTTCCACAAAGGCTTCGCGAGTAGCATTGGTGGCATAAAACACATTCTGGAGAATGTCGAGAACCTTGTAAGTTAAGCCGTACTGCTTATCCCAACGCTTGATGTAAACCTTGAGATCTGCTTCAGTGGGGATGCGCTTACCAGCTTCCGCAAACTCCACGATCGCCTCAGCACACATGCGACCCGACTTCGCAGCAAAGTAAATACCTTCGCCACTGGACTTAGTAACATAACCAGCCGCATCACCAACGAGAGCCACACGACCAACCACACGACGAGGACGGGGATGCTCAGGAATTGGATGGGCTTCGATCTTAATCACCTCACCACCTTCGATTCTGGGCAAAGCACGAGAGCGAATCCCTGCTTGGAGCTTCTTGATCAGGCGTTGGTTTTTGTGCATCGTGCCAGTACCAACGGCAACGTGATCGTATTTAGGGAAGACCCATGCATAGAAATCAGGCGAAACATCGTCGCCAACATACATTTCTGCAAGATCTTTGTAATATTCCATTTTGTCTGGTGAAATCTTAATGCGCTCTTGGAAGGCGATCGCATAGTTATAGTCACCAGCATCGATCGCTTTGGCAACTACGGAGTTAGCACCATCAGCACCGACGATCAGGTCAACTTCGAGAGTACGCATGACCCCTTCATTGCCACCCTCAGCAAAATCAGAATAGGTCAGCACATAGGGCTGCTTGCCATTTTCAGTGATCTTGATATCGAGAATCCGACCATTAATCAGCTTTGCACCAAGGTCAGCAGCGCGATTACGTAAAAATGCATCTAAAACTTCGCGGCGACACATACCGATATATTCATCGGGATTGTCGAGTTTAATGTCTACTTCCACATTGCTGGGAGAGATCATTTTCATCTTGCGGACGCGGCGATCAATAATTTCGTCAGGCAACTCAAACTCGGAAACCATACATAGAGGAATTGCTCCACCGCAGGGTTTGGCGTTGTCCAGTTTACGCTCAAATATATAGGTCTCAATTCCTGCTTTGGCAAGTGTTTCAGCCGCACAAGAACCCGCAGGCCCGCCGCCTACAACAGCAACTCGTAATGTCAAAATACGCTCCTAAAGCTTTATTTAATCGGGGTTTAACTATTTCGGATGTTAGCATTGCCCTCAGAGTGATTGGGGCAAAATTGATGAATATTAACATTTGTATTGTTTTATAGCCGGCTAGTGAAGTACAGGTCTGTTTCCCTGCCTTCGGCGGGGAAACAAACCTATGTACCTCGCTTGCTTGAAAAGCGCTATATATATCTTTAAGGTTTTGTTTAGGTCATCAAAAATCAAGAATTAAGAGCAGTGCTCTATGCCGCACTTAATTCTTGAATGGGAAAAAAGTTAAGTGGCGGCGCTTCGCGCCGTTACTTAACTTTTGGGTTTAAATTTATGAATGTTGTGTTAGTTTCTAGGGGAGATCTCGCAGATAGAGCTACATATGATGAAATATCTCACAGCCTCGATCGCCAATATTTCACGCCGATTGATTACCCAATCAGCCACTTTGATATTTTTGCTGAGTGCAATTGGTGGAGTAGCGATCGCTCAGCCTAGTAAAGCTGCGGAAACTGTCAATTTCCGATTTAATATTTTTGAAATCTCGGTATCTGTTGACGACTTGGAAGAGTTTTCCAAAACGGGTGAATTGCGCGGCGCACTTGATATGGCTTCGCGGTATATTTCGGCAACAGATATGGCAACCTTTCGGCGTATTTTGACAGAGCGAGCCAATGTACCCATATCATTACTATCAAGATTTCTCTACACTTCCCAAGGAGAGAGAGCGCTAGATATTTTAGGAGAGTTTATTAAAACTGGCCCAAACCTATCGGGCAATCGCGCTATTCGTGCGGCAGCCGTATTAGCAACCGCCGATAAACAGAATGGATTATCTTTGCTCAACTTCCTCCGCAAATTCCCCACATCGGATATTTATTTTGATATTCAAGAAGGTTTACAAACCGTTGGGGAATTGAGCGATCTGCTGCGAAATACGCAAAAAGTTGTGCAGATGGTTAACAATGAGTCAATTAAACTAAGCGGGGCAAACTCAACCTCAGCACCTTCTCCGATTCAGTTAGCTGATTTGCGAAATAAGGGTGGAACCCAATGGGAACGCTATAGCTTTAAAGCGCCAGCATTAGATCAGCAGTATGAAATTCCCTTTTATCTATTTGTCCCTAAGCTTGCCAGTACTAAATCTGCGTCCATTCCTGCGATCGTCATCTATCCAGGACTGGCCTCTACTCGCGAACCCTTGTTGTATCTCGCTGAACACCTAGCATCCTATGGATTTGCGGTGGTGCTGACAATTTCCCCAAATAGTAGTGCGGAGCAGTTAGATAAATTGATTATTGGGGCTGCTAGCGAAATTGCACCGCCCAAAAGCTTTGTCGAGCGTCCACAGGATATAACTGCGGTGCTAAATTACCTAGAGAAGTCGCCAGAAGCCAATAAGATCAATTGGCAAAATGTGGGCATGGTTGGGCATTCCTTTGGTGGCTATGCAGCACTGGCGCTAGTTAGTGATGCTCAGATCCAATTTGCGGATTTGGCTGAAGCTTGTCGAGGTAAACATAAGTGGAATGCCTCATTGTTATTGCAATGTGTCGCCTTAGGATTGCCAAATCAAACCTACAAATTGGGTGATGCGCGTATTAAGTCGGCGATCGCAGTTAATCCTGTAACTAGTCATGTTTTGGGTAAACCCGCACTGAGCAAAATTACAGCACCGATTGCGATCGTTGGCAGCTCAGATGATACTTTTGCCCCTGTGGTCTCTGAGCAAATAGTGCCATTCACATGGTTAACCTCGCCAAATCGATATTTAGTATTGCTAAATAAAGCAGGGCATACTGGAGTTACAGCCATTACCTCTAGCGATCGCCTTAGTCCTGAAGTCAGTAATGTTTTGGCTGGTTCCAGTGCGATCGAGTCGCAAGACTATCTCAAGCTGCTGAGTGTGGCCTTTTTCAAAACCCATCTGCTTCAAGAAGCTAATTATGCCGAATACCTGACTACTGCATATTTTGCAAATATTTCCACTCCTGCGGCTCAGGTGAGTCTATTGCGATCGCTGAGTATGGAGCAAATTGATGCGGCGATCAGTAAATAAAAACTACAGCTTCGACTTCGCTCAGCTACCTTTAGCTTCGACTTCACTCAGCTACCTTTAGCTTCGACTTCGCTCAGCTACCTTACACCGAGGGCTGAGCGAAGCGATGCACTGAGCCTGTCGAAGCGTCGAAGCCTCTAGTAAATATTTAAAATTGCTATAACTTTATGCAGCAGCTTTGGCAGAAACATCATCTAGCAGAGCGAATAATTCATCTGTTTGAGAAGATGTGAATAAGCTATCAACTCCTTGAGGTGCAAAGTCTGTAAATGGTGATTCATAGAGACGTGCTGCATCGATCGCGCCACGTTCGGTGAGGTAATCTACGATCATGTTGATAAACTCGATTTGGTTAGCATTGAGAGTTTTATCGGTGAGAAATTTGCCAAATTCTTGTTTAGCTACTTCGCGATCTAGTCCGATTAGTGATCGCACAAATAATCCTAGTCCATGAGATTCTTGTTTGGCACGGTCAATATCTTCGGCATTACCTAAACTGTTTTCTAGCAAGATTGTCTCTAGCTCTGATAGATCGGTTGTAGTGAGTTGTTTATTGTTTCTGAGTTTGAAGATGACCATCTGGTCTTGATGCGATCGCAAAAAGTCTCTAGCTTTAGCTCGGAATTTTTCAAAGCTATCGGCTGAGGTGAAGTGGGGTAATTCGACAATCGTTTCATCACCCATCTCATCCTCAAAGTTGGTATAGATCGGTTGACGCTCTTGTTTTTCGATGAGCTTAACTAGACTGCGTAGACGTTTGCGGACTGCTTCTAGCATGGGCAAGGTTACGTCTTGCCACCATTCATCGGTCTGGATGTCTTGAATTAGTTCTATTGGGGCTTGGACTCGAGGAATAGATGACTTCTGCTCTAGGAAGTTGGCGATCGCCCTAACCTGATCGCGGAGCCGTGTAAATGATGAGTGCAATCGCAAGAGAG
>JBJTVM010000461.1:0-7256 GCA_046081205.1 Pseudanabaena sp.
CTCATCTTTGGAAGTATACTTGCAGACTGAGAAATATTTTCACCTAAACTATTGAATGCTGATACTGCGTAGATAGCATTTTCTCCAGCAGCTTTATCTCGAGACTCAAGCACTATATTTGGATATATTGGGGCATCACCACCATTGCGTTCTTGTCCCTGTAATGTTGCGATTAGAGTATTATTGCGATAAACCCGAAATTTTGGTAACCCATTTTCAAGGTCTGGAGTGAAATGCCAATTTAAGACAACCTCAGTTGCTCCGACTCTTATAACACGCACATCAGTTGGGGCATCGGGCTTTCGAGTTGGAGAGACTCTGTCTGGATAACAGCTTTCAGGTAGATATGGTACACCTAAGAGAGTAACAAGAGTTTTATTTGAACAAATACGATACCTAATCTTCTCAAATAAATTTGGGTTAGAAACGTATGCCTGCCATTTATATGCGGTTTCTTCATTTGGTAACCATGCTGCCTGTAAAGGATCTCCCTTGTAGTTACTGACTGGAGCTATTTCACGGGTATCTGGATTAGCCAACCAACCTTGAGATACCTCAAGTTGTCGGAGTTTTTGACTATTTTTTGTCAGCCGAGTAGTTAAGATCGAGTCCAAGTAAGGAATGGCGATAAGCCTTGTATCAGTAGATCCATGCCCCATATCCGCCTCTAGAGCAAGACCCCAAAGCGCACCAGCTTTTCTAAACCTAGAGAAAACCTGTCTTGGTAGGTCAAGCCCTTCATAGAAAGTTCCATCTGATTCACCAGATCCTAACGCATACAGAACTGGCATTCCCAGAACATTCGGATTGATATCGGAGGCAAGAAGTTTACTAGGTTCTGAAAAAGAAATACGAACACCACCTCCTCGCATAGCTATTAATGCAATCGTGCGATCGGGGTATTTGTGAGACATTTGTGCAACCCAATCGGCTCCACCAGAATATCCCCAGAGAACCCATGGGATCTGATCTAATTCGGGATGGCGGCTCTTTTGCCCAAATTCATGAAGAGATTTTAGAAAAGCATCTTCTGAGCCTCGGTCAATGACAGCCCAACTATCGCAAGGATAATCAGGCGGGATGCCAACTGTTTGATATTTAGTTCCGATAATTGCTAATTGATGCTTAATTGCTAGGGCTTGCCATTGGAGATCGTTGGCATAAACAAGCCCTATATCTGTAGCTTCATCACCACCACATCCATGCTGCTTAACAATCACACCACGAACTGTTTCTACTCCATTGGGAATCCATATTCGATAATTAGCTAAGATATGATTAGCTGTATCAGTTAATGGAACTGATGTTTCGTAATAGATGCCACGCTCAAGACTATTTTTTTGTCCAGTAGGTATAGCTGATTGTTGTGGCAATGGCTGAGGAACAGATAACAACCATTTTGTCCATCCTAAGTGCAGCAGAAGTATAGTTAAAGTGGTAAAAAGGAAGATTACAAAAAACTTCCATTTGATGTGAACACCAAATGGCATAAATGGCAGTCGCATAGCAGACAAAATCCTATTAAAAAACTGAAAAAAGAGCCATCTTGATATGCACCAGCATATCAAGATGGCAATGCGGCATGGCTTTACGAAACACCTCCAAGTTGCAGATATTTACCAGGATTATCTAGATCAGGAATATACCAAGCAGGATTACCTTCAGGATCACGTCCCAAACGCGCACCTGGTTGTGGTGGACGATTGCGATCAAATCCGCCATTGCCGTTAGAAATATTCTTCGGTTGCGGTAAAAATCCAATCATCTGCATTTCAGCGACTGTATCTTTAAACGCTCTGATCACAAATTCAATATCAGCATCAGAGTGGGATAGGGTAAAGAAGCAAGGACGATGATCCCAAACATGGACACCTTTTTCTCGCAGTAAGTAGAAGATCAAGCTGCCATAGGGACTCTCATGGGGATAGTTGATATAGAAGTAAGAACTAAAGTGGGCGATCTCAATGGGTGCTTCAATTTGCTTGAAGTATTGGTTGAGATGATTTGCAAATTTACTGACCTTGTCGGCAAGCGATCGCTGCAAATCTGGTCCACCTGCCTTAAGCTTATGGAGAACAGCCTCGGCAGCGGCCAGTGCCATAGGATGACGGACAAAGGTTCCTGCAAAGAAGGTAACTCCAACTTCAGGAATGGAGTTATCGCCATATTGCCAGAATCCACCATCAAGGGCATCCATATATTCCGCTTTACCTGCTACAATCCCAATCGGTAAGCCGCCGCCAACTACTTTTCCGTAAGTTGCCATGTCAGCTTGGATATTAAAGTAAGCCTGAGCGCCACCTTGGTGAACGCGGAAGCCTGTCACCACTTCATCAAAGATATATGCAGTTCCAGATTGCTCAGTCAAAGTCCGTAAATCTTGCAAAAACTCTTTAGGTTGGAGGTTTGGATCGCGGCTGCGAACTGGTTCCACTAAAATAGCTGCCAAGTCATCGGCGCGATCGCGCAGAATCTGTAAAGACTCAGGCGTGTTGTAATCCAATACCAGCAGATTCTCAAACATACAGGGCAAAATCCCAGGAGCTGCTGGCAAAGTTTTAAGCTTGGGACCTTGGCGGTAAAGCACCTCGTCAAATGTACCGTGATAATCTCCAGCAAAGGTTGCCACAAGATCGCGTCCTGTCACTGTCCGAGCTAGACGTAAGGTTGCCATTACCGCTTCCGAGCCAGTGTTACAAAATGCTACTCGTTCCATGCCTGTAAATTCGGCAACAAGTTTGGCAACTTTACCTGCTAGGGGAGTTTGGGGCCCAATTTCAATGCCCTTATCTAGCTGCGCTTTTACGGCTTCTGTCACGAAATCTGGAGACCAACCAAAGAAGTTCAAACCAAAACCATTGGTGATATCCACATATTCGTTACCATCAACATCCCAGAGCTTGGAACCAGATGCGCGATCTGTAACAATCGGATAAACCATTTCTTTAAACAATGGTGTAAATCCCGAAACTGTGCGTGGATCAGCAAGGTATTTACGATGCTCCTGTGTCTGCCGTTTTGATTCTTGAGTCCGAGCAATATAACGAGCAATGATCCGATCAAGGGCTTTTTGCTGTTCTGCTGTTAGCGCGGCTGTGACCGACTTTTCAATCTTAGCTCCAGGTCCAAAGTTTTTTCGTGGTTTAGGTTCCTCTGCCTCAGTAGACGTTACAACTTCGGCTTTGATTGGCGCAGCAGTAGGTACGGGCTGAGATGGAGATGTTACTTGAGGTGCTGCTGGTGGGGCAACCGTCTGAACTACAGGTGCAGCGATCGCAGGACTCATTGTGCCACCTGCTTGACTGAGTAGCTGCAATTGTTGCGCCATAATTTGCAGTTGCTGAGCCACCACAGATTGCATCGTACCAGCCATTTCAGGGCTTAGTGAAGGCATTACAGGGCCATTGTTGTGATTGCCATTGGCAGGATGAGGTTGTCCGACAAAATTAGACATGGCTGGAGTATAGGTAGAGAGCGGTGTGGGGTTAGCAACTAAAGTTGCAGCAGCAGGTACATCTGGGGACGCAGGGGTAGAGACAACTTCTGCTGGCGTTGCGGCGATAGGGGCAGGAGCGGGGAATGCATCTGGGGGAAGCGATCGCAGTACAAAGTCAGACAAAGTATCGAGATTGGGGTAATCTTCCAATAAATGCCGAAAAGTGATTTTAATCTTAAACTTCTTTTTCAGAGCCATGGCAACTTGGGTGAGAGAAAGAGAATCCAATCCCATTTCCAAGAATGTTGTTGTGCCATCATTACCATCAATTTCTAGCCCTGAGGTGGTTTCTAGAACTTCTTGAAGTTGGGGAATAAGTTGTTGCTTACGAGCTTCAGTCATAATATGCGCTTGTACCTCTATATTGGGCTTAGGATTGGGTTGTAAAGATGGGATGGATGGTAGTGATTGAATTTCGACGGTGGTCTGAATTGGAATTGGTTCAGCAGGTGGGGGCAGTGGGAGCGTTGACTCAATCCTAGGTTTCGGATCGATCCAATAGCGCTTACGCTCAAATGGATATGTGGGTAATGGGATGCGATGTCGGTATTCATCAGCATAAAACTTGGCTCTGTCAAGATCAACCCCAGCCAGCCAAAGTTGCCCGATCGCCTGCAACATGGCTAACCATTCGGCATCATTATCGGCGGCGCTACCCAAGGAGGAAATGGCAATTTGACGTTTGATGTCCTTTGCCTGTTGTCGGGCTAACGTTGCGGTTGTGGTACGCGGGCCAACTTCAAGTAAAACCCTTGCAGGCTGCTCCCATAATTTTTTAGCACCCTCGGCAAAGCGAACGGTAGCCCGTAAATGACTAGCCCAATACATTGGGTCAGTAGCTTGAGCATCGGTGATCCATTCAGTCGTTACCGTTGACACAAAAGGAATTTTGGGTGGCGATAACTGTACAGTTTTGACCATTTCAGCGAATGGCTCAATAACTGGGTCCATCATTGGCGAGTGGAAAGCGTGGGAGGTATGTAATGTTCGACAAACAATCTCTTCAGCTTCCAGTTGTTGCTGCAAGTTATTAACTACCTCAGTTGGTCCTGCCACAACACAGAGCGAAGCCCCATTTACCGCCGCGATCGCGAGGTCATCACTCAGACGCTTTTGCAACACCTCTGCGGCTAAGCGCACTGAGAGCATGGAGCCACTGGGCAATGCGCCCATCATCCTTGCGCGAGTCGCAACCAGTTTTAGTCCATCCTCTAGAGAAAACACACCCGCTAAACATGCAGCCACAAATTCGCCAATGCTATGTCCAATCATCGCTGCGGGGCGAATACCCCAACTTTGCCAGAGAAGCGCCAGCGCGTACTCAATCGTGAATAAGGCAGGTTGAGTGTATTGAGTCTGCCGCAATAGAGCCGTGGCGGCTTCATCGTTACCATCATTGCTCTGGGGTGGATAGATGACTTGTAGTAAATCTCGATCTAGCAAAGGACGGAGAATCTCGGCACAGCGATTAACAGCATCTCGAAATACGATTTCATGCTCATAGAAATACTTACCCATATTGAGGTACTGCGAGCCCTGTCCAGGAAACATGAACACCACATCTGGGTTGCGAATTTCACTTAGTCTTGTGGCACTGCGATTCACATCAAGGGATTCTAATGTGGCGATCGCCTCTAAGCGATCGCGGCAAACAACGAAACGACGATGATTGTAAGCTTTTCTACCATGATCTAGGGTATAGGCTACGTCGGCTAGGTTCGCCTCAAGATTGTCTGTAAAGTATTCCTTGAGGTTTGTTGTGGTCTGCTCTAGCGCAGTGCTAGTTTTTGCCGACAACCGCAATAATTGAAAGGGACGCGAAGGACTGGAGACTTCCACTGATGGAGCTTCTTCTAACACGACATGGGCATTTGTGCCGCCCACGCCAAAGGAGCTTACGCCAGCCCTGCGAGGTGTCTCGCCAGCATCCCAATCAACAAGTTGGTTATTGACATAGAAAGGGCTATTCGCGAAGTCAATTTCTGGATTAGGGGATTCAAAGTTGAGGCTCGGTGGAATTTTTTTGTAATAGAGAGCGAGGGCAGTTTTGATCAGCCCTGTCACTCCAGCCGCGGCAACTAAATGCCCAAAGTTGCTCTTAACTGAGCCGATCGCACAGAATTGGATCGCATCAGTTTGAGTGCGAAAAGCCTGAGTGAGAGCCTCAATTTCGATGGGGTCGCCCAATGGAGTTGCGGTTCCGTGAGTTTCAATATAAGAGATGGTGTCAGGATGGATACCAGCCGAAGCCTGCGCCATAGTGATCGCTCCCGCCTGCCCGTTAACACTCGGTGCAGTGAAACTCACCTTATCCGTACCATCATTATTCATGCCTACGCCTTTAATCACAGCATAGATGCGATCGCCATCATCTAGGGCTTCTTCCAATCTCTTCAGGATGACTATACCCGCACCACTGTTAAACATGGTTCCTTGAGCATTAGCGTCAAAGGGACGGCAACGCCCATCAGGGGAGAGCATACTACCTTCTTGGTAGAGATAGCCTCGATTTTGGGGTGTGGTAATGGAAATCCCCCCCGCTAAGGCAATGTCACATTGATTACTCATTAACCCTTGAAATGCTTGAATCACCGCAACTAGAGATGTTGAGCAAGCGGTGTTAATGCTGAGGCTAGGGCCCGTAAGCCCCAATTTGTAAGAGGTGCGAGTAGTAACAAAGTCCTTCTCATTGGCTAGCATCGTTTGAAATTCACCCAGCCGATTGATGATTTCAGGACGACCGCAGATGTGATGCTCAAAGTAGGTATTTTGACCAGAACCAGCATACAAACCGATCGCACCATCGTAGGATTCAGGCATATAGCCCGCATTTTCCAAAGCTGTATAAGCTAACTCTAGAAATACTTTTGCCTGTGGATCCATGACTTCAGCTTCTCTAGGACTAATACCAAAGAAACTTGCATCAAAGGTTTCGGCTCCATCAATGATACCTCTTACACGAACATAGTTAGGGTCAGTACGTAATTCAACATCAACACTTGGATCGATTTCTGCATCAGTAAAAGTAGTGCAGGACTCTATCCCATTACAGAGATTCTGCCACAGGGCTTCGACAGTATCAGCACCTGGAAAACGCCCAACCATACCAATAATTGCGATGCCATCGGAGTTGATCTTTGGTGCTTTTTGCAGGAGGCGATCGCGTTGTTTGTTTTTTTGTTGCGGTTGCTCTAACTGTTTGTGTTCTTCCCTATCAAGATAATTCGCTAATGTGCGGATAGTTGGATATTGATAAAGCTTGACAGCTCGCAGGTTCCATCCTAATTGATGCATTTGAGCGATCATCTGTGTGCCAAGCAGCGAAGTTCCTCCTAATTCAAAGAAGTTATCCAATACTCCTATCTGATCTAAACCAAGCAATTTACCCCATAAATTTGCTAATTGCTTTTCTGTTGAGCTCTGAGGTGAAATAAATGCTTGTTCTAGCTCAGGTCTTTGACACCCTGGTAATGGTAGTGCCTTGCGATCTATTTTACCATTAGGAGTCAATGGTAGAAAGTCTAAAAACACAAACTTACTTGGGAGCATATAATCAGGTAAACGTTCTTGCATAAAGGAGCGCAAATCGTTAATTAGAAGATGCTCTTTCTGAGTTACAACATAAGCTACGAGAAGTTTATTGCCTAGAGTATCTTCTCTAGCAATGATGACAGTTTCGCGAATTGCGGGATGTTGGCTAAGTACAAACTCAATTTCACCTAGTTCGATGCGGAAGCCACGTATTTTGACTTGATTATCT
>JBJTVM010000462.1:0-2202 GCA_046081205.1 Pseudanabaena sp.
TGACTCCATTGACGACACGCAAGCTATTCTCAGCGAAACTGTCCAACAGTACCAAAATCAGGGCTTTTGGATTGAATATATCCATCGTATTAATCGGTCTGGCATCAAAAATAGCGATGTAATTGCCCTGTACTAATGGCATTGCATCTTGCAAAGCACCTGCTTTGAAGCCAGACCGATTAATACGATGGATATATTCAATCCAAAAGCCCTGATTTTGGTACTGTTGGACAGTTTCGCTGAGAATAGCTTGCGTGTCGTCAATGGAGTCATCAAGTACCTGAATCTGCATGCGATCGCGTGGATAGTCCATCTGACAAACTGCATCTACCAATCGGCGTGAAACATAACGCTCATTAAAAATTGGTAACTGGATGGTGACAATTGGTAAATCTTCTGGAGCGATCGGATAATGTTCAGGTGGCTCAACTGCCAAAACATAACTAGAGAAGCTATTAGAAAGCGGCTTGTCGAGGCGAAAATTTTCAAAGTTATCAAAATTATTGACAGCGATCGCACCTGAACTGGGTGCTGATGTTGCGACTTGAGCAACTTGGTATTCTCGCACAGGATTAAGTTGCGGAAAAACAAATTTTTTCCGTAGAGAGAGCTTAGGCTTATGGACAGCAGTGAGCCAATAAGCGTTTAGCCCATAAAGTAATAGCCACATTGCTGCCAAAGCATTTAGAGCGGCCAGGATCGATATTAGTATCAGAATGACTCTTGACTCCTTCTTACCACACGAAGCACTAATCTTAAAAATTGATCAGATGAGCGAAATTAGCACACTAAGAAATATTACGACGCTTGTCCTACATTTGTAGAAAAATTTACGATTGACGCTAAGTATTTATACACCTATCCGTAAATCTTAATAAATATCGAAAGAGGGAAATTCAATAAATTAACCTCAACTCGATGAACGTGCAAAATGCTAAAAACCGCAGAGCGATTCTCACCATTTTCTGCTTTCGTCTAACTGACGTTAAATTAACAAAAATGTTGTGATACCAATTCACAGAAGTTTGGCTACACTTCGGTGAATTAAAAAACAAACCCTGTAAGGGTTTTAAAGCACAAAATGGCATAGCCATTTTGTGCTTTGGTATGACAAGGAGCGAACAGCAAGCTATAGCAATGTAAGTTTTGCTTAGAGATAACCCCCAATAAGTGAGTGGCGGTTCGCGCCGCCACTCACTTATTGGGGGTTCTTGCATTGCTGTTAAGAATCGCAAGCCATAGCCAATGAATGCGGCGCTTCGCGCTGCCTTCATTGGCTATGTGGCTAAAGTTGAGACATTTCTTTGAGGGCGATCGCTGCCGCTTCCTGTTGAGCGGCTTTAATGCTTTTGCCCTGTCCTGTACCCCAGCAGCGATCATCAAACCATACTTCTACAGAAAATAGGTTGCTGGGATTGTTGGCGGCTGTGTCAACATTGCGATACTCAGGTAAACGTTTCCAGCGTCCTTGAGTTAATTCTTGCAGGGCTACCTTGTAATTACCCAGCGCAGGAATCGCCAACAAAGCCTCAGCAAAACGCTGCATATGCGGATCAAGCCATTTACGGATGAATGCTAAATCTTGCGTATTAACATATAGGGCTGCCATTAATGCTTCGAGGGCATCGGCTAGCAGCGATCGCAGGGCTTGCGAATCATTACGAGCCGCATTGGAAACCACTACATATTTTTGGAGATCGTAAATTCCGGCAATTTCGGCAAGGGTTTTGTCACTGACGAGATGCGATCGCAAAGCTGCTAAGTCACCCACCTTGCGATCGCCATATCTCTCTTGCAAGAACAAACTCACTGACAAACGCAGCACACTATCGCCCACAAACTCCAACTGATCATTGTTATAGGTGTTAGAAAAACTGGGATGTACCAAAGACTGATCGATTAATAGCCAATTAAAACCTTGAGGATTAATCCTCTCTAGTTTCGATTGTTCTAGTCCCATTTGTTCTAACAAACGAACTAATTCTCTTTGACGACGTGGATCAATGGTAGATGACATGGAACTTTTTACTGAGATTTAGTAGGCTTAAGCCAGCAATTCTCATTATAAAAATCGGTTTTTTGAAAGCCAACCTTTGGTTGGCTTTCAAAAAACCGATTTTTATAATGAGAATTGCTGGCTTAAGCCTACTAAATCTCAGTAAAAAGTTCCATGTCATCTACCATTGATCCACGTCGTCAAAG
>JBJTVM010000463.1:0-3515 GCA_046081205.1 Pseudanabaena sp.
AAACCATTTTCGCTTTCGTCGAACTGATGTTATACCAATTCACAGAAATGCCATCACACTTCAGTGAATTAAAACCCAAATCCTGTAAGGGTTTTGAAAGCACAAAATGGCTACGCCATTTTGTGCTTTGGTATTATTTTAGCGAAAGTTCAATAAATGCTGTTTGTGACAAACCAGAAAGAGAGGATCGGCGATCCGCTCTTGCTAGTTTTGATGGGAAGAAATATTAAGATTCATGGAGGCTAAACCCATCTCTCTTGTATCATAGCCAAATTGGTATTAAACTCAAGTGAGGGTTTTTAAAACATAAAGTGGCATAGCGATTTTGTGTTTTGGTGTAATTGACTCAGTGATGGCGATAAATGCAAAAGAGAATCCCTGTCAAGTTACCGATTATCACCAATACCATTAACGGGGCAACAAGAGGTTTAGCTGTAACTGCCATTAGTGGTTATCAAAAATTTATCTCACCCCATAAAGGCTTTTCTTGCGCCCATCGTGTATTATATGGCTGTGAATCTTGCTCCCAATATTTTAAGCGCGTAATTGCAGAAGAGGGAATTATGCAGGCGATCGCAAATGCTAAGGGAAGATTTCAAGAATGTCGTGAAGCTAGTGAGATTTTAAAGAGTCGTAGAGCAAAATGCAGAACTAGAAAAAAGTATTATGCAACTCGTTTGCCTCCCTATGCCCTAGCTACTGATTCAGGTGAGCAGGAAACTCCTGATTTACCTGAAGATTCTGAAGAAACTAATGATGCAAGCAACCATAAATTAGGTGGTTCGCAATGGAGCCGTAAGAGGAGACAGGCTAACAACAACGATAGTGGAGGAGGGAATAATAACTGCGATCGCTGTGATTATGTTGATTGTACTGACTGTGGATATGGACTTGATCTAATTCCATCGGACTGTGGAGATGATCGCAATTGTAATAATCCCTTTGAAGCGATGGATTGTCCTGATTTGAGTTGTCCTGATTTGAGTTGTGGAAATGCTGATTGTCTATCAAGTATGGATTGCAGTGGTTTAGACTGTGGCTGTGGGGCGCTAGATTGTGGTAGTTGTGGTTAAACATTAAAAAAGCACCTTAGTAGGTGCTTTTTTATACTTAAGAAATTAGTTCACTTACACTTGCCAATTAATCCAGTCTTGAGGCTTCAAGAAAGTTTCATACAATTCAGCTTCAGGGGTATTAGCCTCAGGATGATAGTCGTAGTCCCAACGGACGAGGGGAGGAAGTGACATTAAAATTGACTCAGTACGTCCATTGGTTTGAAGACCAAAAATAGTACCACGATCATAAACAAGGTTAAACTCTACATAGCGTCCACGACGATAAAGTTGCCATTGCTTTTCGCGATCGCCATATTCCATATTGCGACGACGATTAGCGATCGGCGTATAGGCAGGTAAAAAAGAGTTACCGCAGCTTTGAACAAAAGAAAAAATCTCTTCCCAAGTGCGAGGCACATCGCCGATCTCATCACTCATGACTTGAGCAGTTGTAGAGTCGTTACTATTTTTATAAAGACCATCTTCACCATTTTGGTAGTCAAAGAAAATGCCACCTACGCCACGAGTCTCACCACGATGTTTGAGGAAGAAGTAATCATCACACCATTGCTTGAATACAGGATAGTAATGGGGATTGTGGCGATCGCAGGCATCTTTAAGGGTACTGTGCAAATGCTTAGCATCTTCGACAAACCCGTAGTAAGGAGTGAGGTCAAGTCCGCCACCAAACCACCAGATTGGACCTGCTTCAAAATAGCGATAGTTCAAGTGTACTGTTGGTGCATAAGGGTTTTTGGGATGTAGCACCATCGAAGTACCTGTAGCATAGAAAGTCTCGCCTGCAACTTCTGGATGATGACGCAAAATAGCTGGGGGTAACTGGGAGCCATAGACCTCAGAAAAATTTACGCCACCCTTATCAAAATAGTCACCATCAGTAATTACGCGCGATCTCCCGCCACCACCTTCAGGGCGTTCCCACTGATCCTGTTTAAACTTGGCTTTGCCGTCTAGTTCCTCTAAACCTTTGCAAATGCTGTCTTGTAAACCTTGCATGAACTGTTTCACGCGAGTTTTAGAATCAACAGGAACTTTGAGTAAAACCTTACTAGGAGCAACAGGAGCGATAGTCATAATCGTTATCTTTCTACTTACTAATATTTCAGGGATTTGGACTTAGGATTTTTTTATAAGCGTTTATCACTAATAAATACTCTACATTTAGTCTGTGATACCTAGGTGAAATGTAAAGCATTGTGTAGTAATTTATCTTGATCGCAAACCTATAGTGTTTTTCAAGCAAGTTACATAGGTTTGATTCCCCACCTTCGGCGAGGCAACAAACCTGTACTTCTCTAACCTGACAAAAACCATGCTAGATCTGCCAGACCAATTTTTAACTCTGCAAACACCACGCCTGACTCTTCGCAAGATGGAGATAACTGATGCTGCGGATATTTTTGCCTATGCCCATGATCCAGAAGTAAGTACTTACACTTTATGGGAAGCACATCAGTCAATTAATGAGACTTATGAATATTTAAACAATTTTGTTTTTAAAATGTATCGCCAAGGAACAGGCATGACTTGGGGAATCATAGAAAAGAGGAGTAACAAATTAATTGGCACTTGTAGCTTGAGCGTTACACCTATTCATCGAAGAGCTGAGCTGGGATATACGCTTTCAAGAGAATTTTGGGGGCAAGGATTAATGACTGAAGCAGTAAATGCCGCGATCGCTTGTGGCTTTCATGTGATGCAATTACTCAGGATTCAAGCTTATTGTGCTGTAGAAAATATAAGTTCAGCAAGAGTTTTAGAGAAATCAGGAATGCAGTTTGAAGGGATTTTGCATAATTATGTTTTCACTAAAAATCGTCCTTGGGATGTGAAGATGTACGCGATTACGCGATCACATACATCTTCCTCAGACGTGTTTGATCTAAAATTTTAAAAAACTAGAGTTAAGCGAGTAAGATAGCTTGATTATAAAATCTTCAGAAAAAGTAATCTGTTAAAATCTATATAGCGCTCTTCAAGCAGGCGAGGTACATGGGTTTGTTTCCCCGCTTTCGGCGGGGAAACAAACCTGTACTCCACTAGCCTGATCAAGGCTATATACATAGATTGCACATATATACAATGAAAATCAAAGCAATTGTTTATTCTGCTGAAGAAGGTGGTTATTGGGCTGAAGTTCCTGCACTCACTGGTTGTATCACAGAAGGCGATAGCATGGATGAATTGCTCAGCAATCTACAAGATACCATACAAGGTTGGTTAGAAGTAGCTAATGAGAGCAAAAAAATAGACCTTGCTTCAAAGGTGGTTGAAATTACTGTATGAAGTCAATCTCAGGTAAAAAACTATGCAAAATAGTTGAACAGAAAGGTTGGATTCTCAAAAAAATTACTGGCAGTCACCGAGAACAAGATTATCTCCATTGCTGTTCACGAAAATCATGGTAGGTCTGAAAAGGAAAGGATTTATTTTAGTAAG
>JBJTVM010000464.1:0-5201 GCA_046081205.1 Pseudanabaena sp.
TGGGGTTGCGGCTATCTTTGATGAGATAGGCTCTGACGTTGAAGCGATCGCTATTATGATCGGTCTCAACACAAAATAATAAATGGGGTGAACCTTGCTGTTGTGAAGGTTGAGGCAACCTCTGCCCAATATTTTGTAATAATTCGCTAACGTTGATATTTTGTTGCTCTAACCATGTGCGGATCTTCGGTATGTTTAGTCCTAGCGCTTGCAGTGCAAAGTAGCCAACAAATAGGGTGATCGCTCGGTATCCATGGCGATCGGGCATATCTAAAACCTTCAAAATGGCTTCCTGTATTGTTTTGGGATAGGTTTCGTGAATATTAGAAGGTTCAATGAGTTGATAGGCATTTTTCCAGTGGGGAGTTAGTTTGGCTTGCTCAGGCAATAGGATATCGAATAGGGCGATCGCGTCCAAAATTGGCTTGAGTCGGTCGTAGGGAATCATGAACCCAATTTTAGTAGTTTCATCTTCATCCCTAGATACCGTCATCCCCACAGTTCCACCTAGGGTTTCATCCCAGACTGGAGAGCCGCTAAATCCCTCTTGAATGCCTAGCCCCTCATTTTTGGTTCCCTCAAGCTGTACTCTACGCGATTCAGGTAGTACGCCCAGTATTTCACCAGTTGCCCATCTGCCATCCGATCTATATTCAGGAAACCCAAACACCTGAAATTGGTGATTCCAGAATTCTTGCCCTTGTTTTAGAGAAAGAAGAGAAAGAATTGTTACTGCGTCTGGCACAGCTTGACTCAGTTTCAGTACCGCAATATCCTCACCACCAAAACGCCACAGTTCAGGAACAACTTCAACTGCTAGGAAAGACTTCGGATCTGCTAGAAAAACAATTTCCATCATTTTCCCCATCACTTCAGCAGTTGAGACATCATCAGTTTTTTTATTGATGCCCAAACATTGCCTGACAACGTGAGCGCAAGTAAGTATGTAATCCTGACCTACACGAAACCCAGTACCTTTGTGTTTCCTGTTTGCCCCCAAGCATCGAGCGATCGCAGATCCGTAATTCCTGTCTGGTGGTCTCGACATTCTTTCAGCTTCAGACATTTATTGCCTGCCTATTTTTTCCATTTCAAGGTGACTTCAAAGCTAGCTTCTCCACCAACTGATGAAAAAATTACACCTGCTTCAACACTTAGCGTAAAGCCAAATTTAACTTCTACTTCATCAGCAGGAGTGGTCAGTCCATCCTTTATTCGTGAAACTACGGCATTAGCAACGGGCTTAACCATATCTAATGCTTTTTCAAAACTTCCTGCCGCACCCTCGGCAACCGCATAGACCTTATCGCCAATACCTACTTCTACGGTCGCACTATCACTAGAGGGCTTAGGAACCTCGAAGTATACTTTTGTCCCGTCTTCTAACGTAAACTCAGCGATCGCTTTCTTGTCCATAGCCTTTGCTTGCTAAATTAACTAAAGTTGATTGTAAGGCTAGTTACTCAAATTTGTAACAGCAAAAGTGAAACTGTCAGGAATAAGTATTTCAAAATACTTGTATTTCACTTTTAAAAAAGCCGAATCCCGATCGCATGACAACTCTAAATACGGCGAATTGCTTGCTTTTAAACTTAATACCAAAGTAGAAAACGGCGTAGCCATTTTCTACTCTTAAAACCCTTACAGGGTTTGATTTTTGATTCACAGAAGTGTTGCCACACTTTTGTGAATTGGTATAATTCATTGCCCCTACAGAATATTAAAGAACAAGGGGCTTCAGCCCCTTGTTCTTTAATATTCTGATCGTCTAATTGTCAAACAAGCCCATTCTTGCCGCTTCCAAAATGTAGCAATTACCCATTTGTGGGCATCCAGAGCCTCAGCCACCTTTGGTACTTGCTCAACTAAAATTCCACTTAAAATTCCCCAACCATTTTCACCAACCAGCTTATCGAAATGGGGAACCATTTCAACGATAATATCGGCAAGAATATTACAGGTAAACCCATTCGCAGGCGCAGGCATATGGGCAATCAAATCTTGAATACTACCTTCTGCAACCCAGATTTTATCTTCAGGAATATCGTTGAGCTGACGATTATGATTAGTTGCCTTGATCGCCAGAATATCATTATCGATCGCATAGGCTTGACTTGCCCCAATCAGCAAAGCCCCAATACTGAGAATCCCTGAACCACAACCAACATCAGCAACCACGATATTGTCTTCAGGTTTTGCACCCCAAAGACGCATTTCTAAAGCTTCTAAACAAAGCTGTGTCGTGGCATGAGCACCAGTACCAAAAGCACTACCAGGATCGAGACGGAGAATTTGGCGATCGCCATCGGTGGGTGGATCGATCCACGCTGGATAAATTACCAACATGTCGCCGATTTCCTGTGGACTCCAATGTTGTTTCCAGCTAGATGACCAATCCTCATCATTAATTACTGTCCATTGGGTAGTTGGCGCTTCGTAATTCCAGGCGATCGCATCTTGCTTTAGCCATAGCGCTAAAGCTGCTAGATCTAAAACGCTACCTTTTTCAAGAGGCAAATAACTACTAACGCGAATCTCTCCATCTTTTTTTTGGGTTGCCATTCCTTGACAGCCAAAATTGTGTAATCGCCAGAAAATCTGCTCTTCTAGAGACGGTTCGGCTATAACTTGGATTTCCCACCAACTGTTGTTAGAGGTAATGCTCAAAGGTGACATCTGGCGATTATGAGTGTGATATGAGTGATTATATTTGGGAACATGCGATCGCGTAAATCGCTGAATATCGTAAAAATCTCTAGTCTTGGATATACTCTTGCTGCTGCAACAGCGCTAATTCTGCTCGCTGCGCTTCGCGTCCTAAATATGCAGCATGGTCAAATAGTGTAACAGGACAAGGTTGGATGCTTTCAAAGATTTCTACACATAGTTCCTTAGCAGTACGACCTGTAAATAGTTGCACTGCTTGACGATCAACCTTACCTCTAGCAGGAATTGGTTTTCCTGTCTCAGGATCAACAGCTAATCCTTTTTCATTGATGATATTGCTATAGTGTTTGGCGCAAATTAAATTTTGTTGGCGATCCACATAAATAATAAAGTAGCCACTAGGATCGAGAGCTATAGATCGCTTTGATAATTTCTCATCAATGATCTGGAGTTGTTGAGTAAGTGTGTTCGGGTCAGCAGTCAAGTTCATTAACTTTGAGGCAAAAGAATATTTTCTTATCTATGATACGACTTACAGCGCTGAAGTTTTGCAGAACTAACTAATCCTATACAATGAAATATAGCAATCCTAGATGAGTTTTGAGAGCGCACCTTCGGTGACTCTCTCAAAACTCCACAGATTCTACAATACATAGCCAGTTTCCCAGCCATAGCCTATAACTAGAGGGGCGATCGCCATGCCAGCCAAAGTACTTGATGGACGTTACAAACTAATTAAGCAAATCGGCGCAGGTGGGTTTGGGCATACATTTATCGCAAGGGATATGCGCCGCCCAGGATCGCCACCCTGTGTAGTCAAGCAACTAAAACCCGCTAGTGATGATCCTAACTTTATTCGGGAGGCAAGACGGCTATTTAACACCGAAGCAGAAACTCTTGAAAAGTTAGGCAGGCATGACCAAATCCCGCAATTGCTTGCCTATTTCGAGGAAGATAAGCAGTTCTTTTTGGTGCAAGAATTTGTAGAAGGGCGATCGCTTCATGACGAACTTAAAGCACCATTGCCTGATGTGTCAGATTTAGACAACACAACTCAAGATCGAATTCTTGCAGAACTAGATAATATTGATGCACCGCCAAGAGGCAAGCAACTAAGTGAAGTTGAAGTACTCAAAATTTTGAAAGATGTCCTTGATGTTTTGGAATTTGTCCATTCAGAAGGGGTAATTCATCGCGACATTAAACCTGATAACTTAATTTGCCGCAAAAAAGATCAAAAAATTGTATTGATCGACTTTGGTGCAGTGAGAGCCATGCAAGATGCTAGTACCCAACTGACTGCCAACGAGAAAGGGGAATCACGATTTACGGTCACCATTGGGACACCTGGTTATATGCCCAGCGAGCAATGTGCTGGCCGACCAACTTACAGTAGCGATATTTACGCGTTAGGGATGGTGGCGATTAAGGCTCTTACAGGCTATAGACCTACTGATTTACCAACCGATCCTGCTACAGGTGAACTAGTCTGGCGCGATAAAGCACAGGTTAGTAATGGACTAGCTATGGTACTGACTCGGATGGTGCGATATCACTATACACAACGATATCAATCAATCCGTGAGGTCAATCAAGGTATTAGCACCTTTGCCACGATGACCGAAGTGGAGCGTCAAGCAACCACAAGTAAGATTGTCAGGTCAACTATTCTTACTGGAACAGACAATTTAGCTAAACCTAATGCAGCGACTTCCTACAAATCTAGTTCTCCAACTCGTCGAACAGTTCCTGCTCCATCTGCTAGCTCTAATTCAGGGGTTCTATTTCTATTTGGTGGGCTGTTGGCAGTAGTAGCGGTAGTAGCTGCTTTTGCTTTACCAGCAATGATGCGAAATAACCAGCCAGTAGTGAATGTCAATAATCCCGTGATTCCTGCTAATAAACCAATACCAACGGAAACTAGTCCTACTTCAACATCTGTAGCAACTTCTAATACGCCAGTTAATCATGTTCTAAATTTGGAAGCTAATAAAGAATCCTTAGCTGTCCCTAGCAAAATTGTGGGAGATGCCACTCACACTTACACAATTCAAGCTAAATCTGGTCAAGTATTTAGTACGTCGATTACTGGTGCTGGACTATTACTCACTGTCTTAAATAATCAGGGGGTTCCATTATCTAATGCGGTTAATGTTGTCAATGCTGATGTCCCGATTACCGCTGATGGAGCCTATGTAGTACAGATTAAGGGGATTGGCGGCACTTCTGAAATCCTCTATCAATTAAAACTTAGTCTCAAGGAGACGGCGATCGCTCAACCAACAGCAGTTCCCACAGCCCCTCCGCCAATTTCACCTTTAGCGACACCAAATCCTACAGGAACACCAATTCCTCCATCTCCAACACCTACAGCATCACCCACACCACCACCACCACAAATATAAACCAAAGTTAGAGATAGATAGTAAGGGTGGCGGCGCTTCGCGCCGCTCATCCTTACTACGATAAATCAAAGTTATACTAATTCACTGATGTTAAGTGGAAGTCTGAGATTTGTGCTTCGAGGAATAGTC
>JBJTVM010000465.1:0-2545 GCA_046081205.1 Pseudanabaena sp.
GCGCGTGTTGTAATTAGCGATCGCTAAAAAATGTGGTGACAAATCCAAACCCGTAATTTTGGCTTGAGGATAGGCTTCATGCAATACAAAAGTACTCATGCCCACACTGCAACCGATATCGAGAATATTTTGAGGCGGAGTGGTGATTTTCTCTTTGACAATATCGATATAACTTTGACGCAACCGCGCATCACCTCCCACTGGAGGTTGATCATCATTCCAAATGCGTGAATGTACAGCATAGGCAGCAACTTCCACTTCCGTTGCAGGCAACCAGCCCAGATTTCCTTCTTCATAGGCATGGAAGTGCTTGAGATAATATTCTGGATATTGGATATGAGGATTTTGGACTTTGGCAAGTTCGCCATCAAGATCTTGTTTTTGTAAATCAGCAACAATTTGCCGCCAGTTTACGCCCATTGACTCAGCCCGTTCGATCATCATGTTGCGGGCGCGTTGTTTGGCGATATTAAATAAAGGTGCGATCGCTAAAATGCCATTTACTAAGCGGGAGGCTAGTCCAATTTTTGGAGTAGTGGCTGAAGTGGTAGAAGTCATTTAAATTTTTTAATATAACCAAAGCCATTATATAGCTGTCGCCATTCTTCTACTATAGTATTAGGCAGCGCGAAGCGCTGCCTAATACTATTTAAGGACGTTCGACATAGTACGAGCCAAGCACGATCGCATCCATACTAGTACGCAAAAAACAGGCGATCGCTTCATTAGGAGTCCTGACCACTGGCTCATTTTCGTTTAATGACGTATTCAAAATCATGGGTATACCAGTGCGTTGCTCAAAGGTATTAATCAAGTCCCAGTAAAGTGGATTAGTTCTGTAGCTAACGCTTTGTAATCGCCCCGTCCCATCAACATGGGTCACCGCAGGGATCTGAGATCGCTTTTCGGGTTTAATCTTAAAGACCTTTTCCATAAATGGTGTAGGCTCATCAATCTCAAAATATTCACCAACTTTTTCCTCAAGAATACTAGGGGCGAAAGGTCGAAATTTCTCACGAAACTTAATTTTGAGATTGATAATATCGCGCATATCGGAACGGCGAGGGTCAGCCACCAAAGAGCGATTACCTAAGGCTCTTGCCCCAAATTCCATTCTTCCCTGAAACCAACCAACGACCTGACCATCACACATCGCATCAACAACTTTTTCTAGCATCGCTTGGCGATCGCGCGGTTGATCTAATCGTAAATAATGCGATCGCAGGTTATGTTTGGCGATCGCCTCCAAACATTCAGCATCACTAAATTCGGAACCCCAGTAGCCATGTTCAAGCACAAAACTACGAGGATGCTTTAGAACTTGATTCCATACATAAAAAGCTGCGCCAAAGCAAGTTCCATTATCGGCAGCACCAACTGGGATATATACCTGCTTAAATGGGGTTTTTTGAGTGATCTTACCATTGGCGACAGAGTTCATCGCCACACCACCAGCCAGACAAAGATTATCACTTTTAGTGCGTTCCCATAAGCGATTGAGGATATGAAAGATAATTTCTTCAGTGATAACCTGCAATGAGGTAGCAATATTTTGGTGCTTTTCGGTTAGCTCATCTTGAGGCTGTCGAGGTTTACCGAGCAATTTTTCTAGTTTTTGGCTATGAAATGCTAAAACTGTGGGTATTCCTCCGGTCCAATTCATCGATATTCCTTTTTTATGATGATTGAAGTATTCAAGATTTAGTTCTAGTCCATTTCCTTGAGGTGAGATAAGTTGGCGCAACTCCTCTAAATACTCAGGTTCGCCATAGGGAGCCAGTCCCATAACTTTGTACTCATCTCCATAATTGGGAAATCCTAGATAAAGAGTAATTGCATTGTAGAGATATCCTAGAGAATGTGGAAAATAAGTGCGCTCAAAATATTGTAATTGATTCCCTTTTCCCATTCCAGAGAGAGTACTCACAAAATCTCCCATGCCGTCAATAGATAGAATAGCAGCTTCTTCAAAGGGCGAAACAAAGAATGTACTCGCAAAGTGTGTGGAGTGATGCTCTAGGGTATGAATTACAGCTTTGATTTCTTCAGGCAATACATTGCAGGCGATCGCTAAATTGTCTCGAATTCCTAAGCTTTTGCTTTGCTTACCAAAGCGATCGATTAATGAACTAAGAGAAGGGCGTTGCTGTAATGTAACTAGTAACTTGCGGTTGAGATTTGCCTTAGGGTTATAAGAAAGGGCAACATGATCTAGCTGCGTGACATCAATACCACCAACTTGTAGACAATAACGAATCGATTCGGATGGGAATCCTGCCCAATGTTTGATTCTTTGAAAGCGCTCTTCTTCAATAGCAGCAACCATTTTACCGTCTTGGATGAGACTTGCAGAACTATCCCCATGATATGCATTGATACCCAGAATATTCATTGATATTTCATTAATATGCCAATAATTGTCGCAATCATAGAGCAATTATGTAATACCAAAACGGAAAATGGTGTAGCCATTTATTGAAAATCACCTATTGCAATGAAAGAGATAGCTACGACAAATCAAAACCCCAATGAATAAAGGCGGCGC
>JBJTVM010000466.1:0-14366 GCA_046081205.1 Pseudanabaena sp.
GTCTCAGCGTTCTTTCGATCCTAATTTTGTCCAAATTCCCTCTTGACTTTTTGGTACTCAAGACAGTATCTACATTTACAAATATGTAGGAATTTGGTCTCCAAATCCTCTTTTAAGATGATATAGAAACATTATGACGATCCTTGTTCTACGTAACATCAGTATCTAATCTTCGTGAATAGATATAGCTGTCGCCACTTACTTCTTGGCGACAGCTATATTTTTGTAATTTGTGAGTATCTTCAATAACTCCTGATTGAGCATTGTATAGCCTTGGTTATTAAGATGCAGAATGTCTAGGCTATAGATTGGGCGAACCTTGCCACCCTCATCGGCTAAAAGTGCTGCTGCATCTAGGATAATAACGCGATCACCTTTGAGGGATTTGATAAATTGATTAATCTCAATAATTGCGCGATCAGCTTCTTCTGGCCAGTAGGCGCGTATCGGTTGAGATAACTCACCAGTGGGAAAAATCGTAGTAAGAATGACGGTTGCTTTTAGTTCTTGGGTTAATCGATCAACAATTTTTTGAATATTTTGTTTGCAGTTTTTGACTATATCCTGAGATTGATTGGGAAATTCTGCAATATCTCTTAGATCATTTACACCGACTTGGACGACGACGATTTGGGGCGATAATGAAGCAACATGAGCCGATAGTCTCCCTAGTACTTGGTCAGTCGTTTGTCCATTGATGCCGCGATTGGCAAATTCAAAGGGGATATTGGCGATCGCGGGCCAAGCCACCGCACGCGAGTCGCCAAAAAACACGACTAAGGGCTTGTTGAGATCACGATTTAATATGGGACTAGAAGAATACATATTCAATCCATAGCGGTCAATTGGAGAGTCAGTGATGGCTGATGTTTGATTATTGTTCTGCAACCAAAAATTTAGTCCAAAAGATCCACTGAGAATGATTAGCAAAATAGCTATAGCGAAGTATATTTTGTTCATCACTTTATTCTCCCAAAAAGAATTATCCCAAAAAGAAAGCGGCGCATTGCGCCGCTTTCTTTAATATTTTGGATTAAAAATGTTTTTCCGCAAATTGACGAATGCGATCGCAGCCTTCGCGAATCGTTTCTAAATTAGTCGCGTAGGAAAGACGAATGCAGTTATCTAAACCAAAAGCAATTCCTGGAATTACAGCTACTTTAAACTCTTCTAGTAGTTTGTCGCAAAACTCAAGGGAAGGCATCCCAAAGGACTTAATGCTAGGAAAGAGATAGAATGCCCCATCGGGTTTAGGACAAGTCAATCCTGAAATGGAAGTTAGCAGGTCATACATGACATCACGACGCTCAGCGAAGGCTTTTCGCATTGTTTCTACACATTCTTGAGAATCATTAAGAGCGGTAACCGCACCATACTGAGCAAAGGTGCAGATATTTGAGGTGCTATGCCCTTGAATCATCGTCGTTGCCTTGATGATTTCAGGTGAACCTGCTAGATAGCCAACTCGCCAGCCTGTCATTGAGTAAGCTTTGGCAAAGCCGCTACTGATTAAAGTGCGATCGTACATTGCAGGACTTACCGAGGCAATACTGATATGGGTTGCACCATCGTAGAGAATCTTTTCGTAAATCTCATCAGAGACAATATACACATGGGGATGGCGTTCCAAAACTTCCGCTAGAGCCTTGATTTCCGCAGGTGAATAGACCATGCCTGTGGGATTAGAAGGAGAATTGAGAACAAAAAGTTTGGTTTTGGGATTAATCGCCGCTTCTAATTGTTCAGGGGTGATTTTGTAACCAGTTTCCTCAGTCGTAATTACAAATACTGGAGTTGCATCGGCAAGTTTTGCCATTTCAGGATAGCTCACCCAAAATGGCACAGGAATAATCACCTCATCCCCCTCATCAAGAATTGCCATCATCAAGTTATAAAGTGAGTGCTTACCACCATTAGTAACGATGATTTGTTCAGGCTTATAGGTTACTTGATTGTCACGCAGGAGTTTGGCGGCGATCGCTTGTTTTAGTTCGGGTATACCTGCGGCGGCTGTATAGCGAGTCTTGCCTTGGTCGAGCGCAGTTTTTGCCGCAGCCTTGATATGGTCGGGTGTATCAAAGTCTGGTTCGCCAGCACTAAAGCTACAAACATCAATTCCACTAGCCTTCATTGCCTTAGCTTTTGCGTCGATCGCTAGAGTTAAGGAAGGCTGAATATTACGAAGTCTTTTTGCCAGTTGCATGTTTTCTGGAGGAGCGGAGGCAGCATTACGGGACTAGTCTCGCATTGTATCAAAGCATACTTGCTAGAGTTTGATAGATTTTTAACAATTTAAGATTTACCCCAAAAAGCAGTGACGACTCGAAGCGCCGCCACTACTTTCTAGAGTACACATCACTGATAAGCCCGAATCATCGCTTGAGTGCCTTGCTCTGCACCCTGTCCATCATCAAGTTGACTCACTTTATAGAAGTTTTGCATAGCCAGAGCGATCGCAGGTAAATCTAAAGAAAAATCAAGATTTTGGCGATCGCTGATTTCTTGCACCAGTCGCAAATCCTTGAGCATATGTTTGATGGCAAAACCTGGTTGGTAGTCACCTTTAGCAACCTTCATCCCCAGATTATTTAAAGCCCATGAGCCAGCCGCCCCACTACCACAGACATCAACCACCAATTGAGGATCGACACCCATTTTCTCGGCAATCTGCATAGTTTCACAGAGAGCAAGCATATAAACAGAAACAAGGGACTGATTGCAAAGCTTCACGGCTTGACCACTACCGATCGCCCCACAATGTTTGATATTGCTACCCATTGCTTCAAATAGGGGTAGGCATTCTTGGACATCTTCAGGATTACCACCTACCATAAAAGTCAGTGTGCCATTACGTGCGCCCACATCACCGCCTGAAACTGGTGCATCCAAAAATCTCAAACCATCATGCATTAAGGCATTGCCAATAGTCTTCGCCGCATCACTGCCGATAGTACTAGTATCAATAAATAAGGTGTTTGCTTTGGCAAAATGCATGGCTCCATGATCACCAATTAGCACCTCAGTGACATCAGGGACATCACCGAGGCAAGAAAAAACTACATCGGCAAAACTGACTGCATCTTCTAGGGACTCTGCTAATGTGCCGCCTACACTCGTAAATGTAGAGATTGTGGGACGCTCTTTAGTGCGATTCCAGCCTAGTAACGAATATCCTCGTTTGACTAAGTTGGCAGCCATCGCACTGCCCATTACGCCTAAACCTAGAAATGCAATCTTTTGAGTCATACCTATAATTTATAAAGCTGATCGAGCCTTATAAATTTACTATATAGTCAGCTACAGCTAGAGTTTCTCGTATCTTTATGAAAAATTACCAAAAAAAGCTTGCTATGACAAATCAAAACCCATAATAAAAGTGGCGGCGCGAAGCGTCGTCACTTTTATTATGGGTTTTCAGTAAATCTTTTACTATTTATAGAAACTGTTGGATTAAAGTGTCTAGTTTTTTGAGCTTGATCGGTTTACTGAGATACTCATTGGCTCCAGCCGCCAAACATTTCTCGCGATCGCCTGTCATCGCTAGAGCCGTGAGGGCAATAATCGGAATAGTGAACTTTTCGTTGCGAATATATTGGATTGCTTCTAGTCCATCCATCTCTGGCATTTGAATATCCATAAGTATTAAATCAGGCTGTTCTGATTGCACTAGATTCACAGCCTGCTGTCCATTTTTAGCAACAATGACTCGATACCCCTTAGCTTGAAGATAGCTAGAAATTGTCATAATATTCGCTTCATTATCTTCTGCAAGTAGAATTAAAGGAGGAAAGAGTGTTTCATCATTATCATTTTTGAGGGAAGAAATAGATGATGATGGGCTATTAGATAATCTTTTGGGAAGTGGTAAAGCTGATTCATTGAATGGAAGATTGATCTCAAAGCAGCTACCCACACCAACTTCACTGGTGGCATGAACATGGCCGCCACGCAGTTCGACAATACGTTTTACCAAGGCTAAGCCCAACCCTGTGCCATTATATTGACGATTGAGAGCGCTATCGACTTGGATAAAAGGTTGAAATAGAGTTTTTAAGTTTTCAGGGGAAATACCTATACCTGTATCGATTACTGCGAAACTCACCCAGTGCGTGACATCTTTTTTATTGCACTCACTAACAGCGATCGCCTCTTTTAGAGATACTTCTAATATAATGCTGCCTCCCTCTGGTGTAAATTTTACGGCATTGCTTAGTAAATTGATTAATACTTGTCGCATACGACGTTCATCAATCATCAACTCGGGCAAAACAGCAGCCAATTTGATACTCAGGTTGATATTTTTTTGTTTTGCCTGTTGTTTGATAAATACCAAGCTGGCTTGACTAAGCTGACTAATATTACTAGATGTACAATCTAATTCCACCTTACCAGCTTCGATTTTAGCGAGATCAAGGATATCGTTTATTAGCTCTAGTAAGTGGTTGCCACTACGTTCAATGGTGAGTAAAGCTTTCTGTTGTTGTGGATTAATCACCCCAAAGACTCTTTCTTGTAAACCTTCAGTGATACCGAGAATAGCATTGAGGGGAGTGCGGAGTTCATGGCTCATATTGGCAAGAAATTCATCTTTGAGTCGAGTAGCACGAACCAAAATTTCGTTGGATAGTTCTAGTTGATGATTAGTCTCGGCAAGTTTTTGCTGGGCTTGCTTGAGATCAGTGATATCAACTACAACACAAACACAATCCTCTGTAGTCAGCATGGCTACGCCAATGAGAACATGCACAAGATGTCTATCCTTGTGATAGTAGGCTTTTTCCCAAGGATCGATTTTGCCATGCACTTTGAGATTGGCGATCGCATCTAGATCTAGCTGTTGGTATTCAGGAGGAGTAATGGTTGCCCAATTTATTTGTTTAGCATGGAGTTCTTCTCGTCTATAGCCAATCATCTCTAAAAAGCGATCATTAGCATCGTCAACTAGACCGTCAAAGCTCGTAAACATCATCCCCACAACATTCGATTCAAACACCTGTCGAAAACGGTTTTCACTGTCTCGTAAAGCCGCTTCTGCAAGTTGACGCTCGTGCTGGGCTGCCTTCTGAGCGCTAATATCTTTAGAAACAAAGACAAAACCGATCATACAATCATTGTGATCCTTGATAGCTTTGACTGATAGTGATACGGGAAGACGTGAACCATCCTTGCATATAAATGTCCATTCTTCTTCGCTGACTAGTCCTCGTCTTGCTTTGTTAATCAGAACTTCCTGTTCAGAAATATCTTGTCTAAGTTCTACAGAGAGGGAAGCGGCTCGATCAATTAACTCTTGATAATCGTAAAAGTCTTGAATAGGAGTTATTCCAATCACTTCATCAGCACTGTAACCTAGCATGTTTTCCGCACCAGCATTAAAGGTCTGAATAATGCTATTGCTGTAAGTAGAAATAATCGCGTAATTTGTACTGTCGAGAATAGCGCGTTGTAAACTACTCACTTGCAAAAGTTCATGAGTTCGTTCTTTTACTCTATCTTCTAAATCTTGGTTGAGTTGATTGAGTCGGATTTCAGTCTGCTTGAGCTTGGTGATATCTTGCGCCGTGCCACGAGAAAGAATTGGCGATCCATCTGCATCGTAGATGGTTTCACATTTCTCGTGAATATATTTAATGTAGCCATCGAATAGGCAGATGCGATGAACTACGTTGTAGGGAGTGCGATCGCGTAGATGTTTCTTATAGATCTCATCAACCATATCCCGATCATCGGGGTGAATCAAACTCAGAAAACTCTCATAGGACACTTCAAATTGCAGCGGATTAACTTCAAAAATCCGAAATAGTTCATCTGACCAGTAAAGAGAGTTCGTCCGCAGATTCATTTCCCAGTCCCCCAAATTCGCAATTCGTTTGGATTCTCGGAATATTTGTTCGGTGCGCCTTAACTCATTTTCTGATTGCTTGCGATCGCTAATGTCACGAACAAATAGTAGAACTTCATTGTCGTTGTGGGGAAAGATGTGTACTTCCTCAATATGAATCTTGTCGCCATCGGAAAATTCCTGCTCATAAATCTGGACAGAGTTGCTTTCTAGAGCCCGTTCTACAAACTCTAGGCGTTGTTTGACAATATCGTCAGGAGGTGCTCTAGAGATATGACTGCCTCCCAATTGAGCTTGCTCACCAATAATTTGATGGGTTTCAGAAATCTGTACAAATTCTAAGTAAATGCCATCCCGATTTATCCGCATAAATATGTCGGGAATAGCTTTGATTAAGGCGCGTTGATGGGTTTCAATTTGCTGTAATGACTCTTCAGCGCGTTGTCTTTCTGCTATTTCATTTTGGAGTTGCTCAGAAGTGTTTGATTGCAAAATTTGCCACAAAATTTCTTTGGTGAGTATTCCCACAAGATGATCATGCTCATCCACAATTGGTAGGTGTTGCAGATGATGTTGCTGCATCAAGTTGATGGCTGACAATAAATCATTGCACTCTGACTCACGTAAAGCGATTACTGATGCCATGACATCTCGAATGATCAAACGATCAAATGGGAGATTCTGGGCGCTCAGGCTCACCAAATCCCCCTCTGTCAAAATCCCCATTACCTTTGCATCTTCTACTACTAGCACACAGCTTGTCCGTACCTCTGCATTGCTGTGATTAAGAGGATTTGTTAAACTATCCGCTTTGTTGCATGGCGATCGCGCACTAACCATTTGGGCGATCGCTTCCATAACGGTTGCATGGGGAGTGACTATTAAAGGATTGCGAATAATCGCTGACTTTAATTCAGGTAGTTTTTGGTTAGCTATGTTCAAGAGTGTTTACCAAAAAACATCTATATAAAACATCTATTAATACCAATTCACAAAAGAGTGGCTACACTTCTGTGAATTAAAAACCAAACTCTATAAGGGTTTTAAAAGCACAAAATGGCGTAGCCATTTTGTGCTTTGGTATAAGTAGCTCAGTATGTTTAGACAGTCACATAAAAATCATTTTTAGATAATATTTTTATATCACCTAAAAATGATTTTTATGTCTCAAGTATCACAGATCTTAATTTTGTCAAACTTCCCCTTGTTCGTAAGTTTAACCATACTAACTTCCCAGTTAATAGTTTAACTTCAATTCGATGCACGCACAAAATGATAAAAATCGCTCTTCGATTTTTATCATTTTGTGCCATTTGTGCCGCGAGCAGCGCGGTGCAAATGGCTATATCGAATATCAGAGGTGTGAGGCGGCGCTTCGCGCCGCCTCACACTATTTAGGTTTTATGTCCTAAGCAAAGCTTTCATTGCTATAGCTAAAAATTGGCTATAGTTGAAAGATCGGGGCTGGCAAGGGGGGCACAGCCCCTACCCAAATTTCAATTGTTTTAGGTAGGGGCAATCCCCCCGTGGTTGCCCTGTTGTGCTAGCAGTAAGAAATTCATAACCTGACTTCCACGTAACATCAGTTAAAAAGTAGAGGCAATTCATGAATTGCCTTTACTTTTTTAGTTGATTAATGGTCTAAATCCATGTTTGATTGAAACTTCACCAATTTTGTCCATGTTCTCGATACTGATTTGGTTTCGTCCCCATGAGAAACTTGTGTGCCAACCTTCAAACTCTAAAAGCATTGCTTCGGCAAAACAGGCAAAAAGCTGACGGGCTGGAGCTGTCATATTCACAATTTTCATGATTTTCCAATCAATATCGAGACTATGCTCAACGATGCCACCATCAATCACATGAATGCCTTCTTCTTGAACCAGTGTGGACATATTTTTGGGATAGCCGCCATCGATAAGAATGCAAGGATGCTTTAGGGTTGCAGGGTCGATCGCCATCCCCTTTGCCATACTTGCTACCCACACAATAATGTCAGACTGGGGTAGCGCCTCCTCAATCTCCAAAACTTTACCGCGACCAAGTTGAGCCTGTAGCTCCTGCAAACGCTCCTGATTACGGGCGACGAGCAGCAATTCTTGGATATTAGTCCTTGCATCGAGCCAACGACAAACCGCACTGCCAATGTCACCTGTTGCACCACAAACTGTGACCGTTGCTTTAGCTAAGTCAATCCCAAATTTACGACTTGCTTCTTCGATCTGACGACAGATGATGTAAGCGGTATGCGTATTCCCCGTAGTAAAGCGATTAAATTCTAGTTGAACGTTTCTCACGCTTGACATCTGACTAAGATTGAAATTCTCGAAAATAATCGAAGAGAATCCTCCCAAAGCTGTGATGTCCACATCACTCTTTTGAGCTAGAGCCATTGCATTGAGGATTTTGCGAATGGCAGTTTTGATTTTACTACCTGCCAACATTTCAGGTAAAAAACATGACTCTACATATAGCCCTTCGATCTGCTGACCTGTGGCACTCGTAACCTTGATGCGATCGACAATTTGGGGCGGGGCGCTACACCAAAATTCCAAACCTTGATCGGCGTATTCGGGATAGCCTAATTCCCTTGCTACAGACTGAGCGTGCTCAAGACTTGTCAAATGCCCTATAAGACCAAACATCGATTGCAGTTACCAGTTAGTTATCAGTTGTCAGTAATTAATTTTTGGTAATTTGATGATTGGTGATTGGTAATTGGTGACTGTTTTTTGACTTTTAGGAAAACGTTATTTATTACATTTTTACCTAACAAGCTGATTTTCAATCACCCATCACCTATTACCCATCACCTATTACCAAATCAAGCCGCTACCAAACCCATAGCAGACATTCTCATGATGTCGCGGGTGTTAAAGCCGATTTTGCCAAGACTTTCGCCATATTGAATCATGAAGTCTTCAACCAAGGCTTCTTTTTCCATGCCAAGGACTTTGGCATCGACTTCGACTTGGTTGAGCATTTTCCAGACAATGGGCAAGTTTTGACGATTGGCTTGCTCTAGAGTTGCTTTGGAGTCATCAAAATGATTTTGTAGCCACTCTTCTCCAAAGTTAAGGTGCAAGTATTCGTCTTTGACTACACCTTCAGTGATCTTGCGTGCAAAAGGATCGGCGACGGGAATGTAGATGTTGTAAGCAGCGATCGCAAAGCACTCGATGATGAGTGATTGGATCAGCAGACAAGTAACGATATCTCCTGTGGCAAAAGCCTTTTGAAAATTGCCATGCAATTCAGCAAAGAATTTTTCCGCGAAATCCATGTCAGGTGTGACCTTGAGGTTTTTACCACAGGCCATAAAGCCTTTTTTGTGGCGATCCTCCATCTTGGCAAGTCTAGTAAAATCTTCGGTGAATTCGGGCAGTAGTTCTCCTAGTTGGAGATAGTTGCTGTACGCCTCAGCTTCTCCCTCAATGACGATCGCATTGATTCGACTGTAGGCATCGCGATAGTTTTCTGTGTAATAGTCAATCGCTACAGCTTCGAGTGTTTGCCCCATGTTTTGCCTCTTTAAATATCCCTGCTCAATAAAAGTTAATCTCTTGCTATTTTATGCTAAGTGGACTATGCAATAAAATTAAAACCCAGAAAGGTTAGCGATTCTCATTATGAAGCCGATTTTAGAGTTTCCAGCGCCTAAGTCGCTGGAAACTCTAAAATCGGTTAATGAAATTTGCGGTGTAAAGGTGCAATCGAGCTTCGTAGTGAACACCTTACAGCGCTTTGCGCTTACTTAAAACCCAGAAATATTTTTGAAAGTGGTGCTTCGCGCCACTTTCAAAAATATTTCTGTACTATTCAAAGTCTCAATAGGCTGTATCTAAGTTTTAGTTTTTTACACGCCAAAGCGTTAAACTGAAGAATGTCCCTCAACTCGTGGTTATGGCAAGTTTTCTGTTAGAAGTTGGTACTGAAGAGCTACCTGCTAGCTTTATCGTCGATGCTTTGCGCCAATGGCAAGAGCGTATCCCCAAGAATTTAGATGAACACCAACTAACTACGAGTAAGGTCAGTGTCTATGGTACACCTCGCCGTTTGGCTGTACTGATCGAGGGTTTGCCAATCCAACAAAGCGATCGCCGCCTAGAGATTAAGGGACCAGCAGTTGGCTCAGCCTTTGTAAATGGTGATCATCGTGAACCAACTAAGGCTTTGCTGGGTTTCGCTAAATCCAAGGGGATTGACCTCAAAGATATTGTTATTAAAGAGACGGATAAGGGGGCGTTTGTCTTTGCCAATCAGCAAATTATCGGTCGTCAGACTGCTGATATTTTGCAAGAGCTTGCTCCGACTTGGATTACAGGTTTAGAGGGTAAGCGATTGATGCGTTGGGGGCATGGTGATCTCAAGTTTCCACGTCCAATCCGTTGGTTGGTGTCGTTATTTAACTCCAAGCTGTTGCCGATCGCCTTAGAGAATGTGCAGAGCGATCGCCTGAGTCAAGGGCATCGCGTATTGCATCCGCGATCAGTAGTAATTGACACCGCCAAAGATTATGTAGAGACTTTGCGCGAAGCTTTTGTCTTAGTCGATGGCAAAGAACGCCAAAGGCATATTCTTACCCAAATTCATAGCATTGTGGAATTATTTGGTGGTAAGGCAGAAATTCCTGAGGATTTATTAGAAGAAGTTACTTATTTGGTGGAATTTCCTACAGCCGTCATTGGTGAATTTGAGCGCGAGTTTTTAGAACTGCCGCAACCAGTAATTAAGACCGAAATGGTCAGCCATCAGCGCTATTTCCCTGTATATTCGCTCAAAAATCCCGATCAATTACTGCCGCGCTTTATCACGATTTCCAATGGTGACCCTAATAAATCACGTTTGATTGCGGCAGGTAATGGGCGCGTCATTAGAGCAAGGCTTTCCGATGGTAAGTTTTTCTACGATAGCGATCGTGCTGTGCATTTAGAGACTTTCTTGCCACTGCTCGAAAAAGTGACATTCCAAGCCCAACTTGGCTCAGTGGCTGAAAAAGTGGACAGGATTAGGGCGATCGCTAAATCCGTAATCGCTGCGATCGCCAATTTAGAGACCACTGAAGCTGATCAAGCATTGATTGATCGCACTGCTCAACTTGCCAAAGCCGATCTAGTGACGCAGATGGTCAAGGAATTTCCTGAACTACAAGGACAAATGGGTTATTACTATGCCCTCTCCAGTGGTGAACCTATAGCTGTGGCGACGGGGCTTCGTGAGCATTATCAACCTAAAGGCGCAGGCGACACTTTGCCTACAACCTTAACGGGGCAGATTATTGCCATTAGCGATCGCATTGATACCCTCGTCGGCATTTTCGGCTTAGGCATTGTTCCTACAGGCTCATCTGACCCATTTGCATTGCGCCGTGCCGCTACTGGTGTTGTCCAGATTGCTTGGGAAAGTGGTTTTGCCCTTGATTTGCCCAAACTTTTGCAGGAGGCGATCGCCATTTATGCCGAGAAAAATTTACTAGCGCAACCTGCGGAAACTGTACTCGAAAATCTTTATAAATGGTTTAAGCAGCGCTACGAGACGATTTTGGCGGATCAAGGTATTGAATATGATCTGGTGAATGCAGTTTCAGGTACTGAGGATCTCGCCTATACCTTGCAAGGTTTGAGTAATCTTACGCGCATCAAGGAACGCGCCCACTTCCTGCAAAAATCCCGTGATGAGGCAACCCTTAGCACCATTTATGAGCCAATTGTGAGAGCCTCTCGCCTTGCGATTCAGGGTGATCTTGATAGTGTGACCGTTGACGTGAAAGCGGTAATCAATCCTGAAACCTTAACTGAACCAGCGGAGCAGAACTTGTATCAGGCGATCGCCGCTTTACCGAGTCAGCCAAGTGATGAGCAGTTGATGGAGGGTATCAAGGCGATCGCGCCAGTTCTAGCGAAATTCTTTGATGATGTGCTGGTCATGGCTGAAGATCTACAAGTGCGTCAAAATCGGCTGAACCTACTAGGCATTATCCGCAACTACAGCCGCCAATTAGCTGACTTTAGCGCCATCCTTAAATAAAAAACAAATCTAAAAACAAAAAGGACGCATTGCGTCCTTTTTGTTTTTTATAGTTTGCGATCGCTATAAATCTTTACACACGCCCTGTAATAATAAGTTGACTTAAATTTCAGCAAAATACGGCTAGATCACAATTCAATGTCAACAACCAACATCCTCCAATACGAGTCAACGATCTGGGCAACGGCAGACTTGCTGCGCGGATCTGGGATTAAAGAGTCGGAATGGCCGTCATTTATGATGCCTTTTTTTGCTCTAGTGATGATCGAAAGTCGATTGGTGAGAATGTTTGATGAGCTAAAGGCAGAAATTGGGGCAGAGGCTTTGGCTGATATTCATCAAGAAGACTTGATCGAGCTAATTCAGAATAAAGGTCAGGGCTATAACAAATTTATTTTTGAGAAAAATCAAACGCTCAAAGATATTTGCCAGAACGATAAATCTTTTAATATCGATTTTGAGGCGTATTTACGGGGCTTTGATGGCGAAACTAGGGATTTGCTGGGTGTAGATGCGACTGAGGGGGAAAAGTTTCTTGATATCAAGGGTGTGATTGCGAAGCTGAATGCCAAAAAAGTTTTGCTTGGCTATACGCAGGAATGGAGCAGTATTGATCTTAAACCGTTTAACAACTCGGAAATTACGACTTTAGAGGAGCATATCAAGAGGCGTTGGGCGGATATTTCGGCAGAGACGGCGGGGGAACAGTACACGCCTGATGATGTGATTGGGCTAATTGCGGAGATTATTGCCTCGAAGATTGAGGATAGCGATCGCCTTTTAAAAATTTATGACTGTACCTGTGGCGGTGGAAATTTGCTGTTTGGGGTGGAGGATCGGATTAATGCCAAGGTGAAGCGACTAACTCAGACCTTTGGACAGGACTGGAACGATGCGTTGTATGCGTTGGCAAAGATTGAGAGTCGGTTTCGGATCGATTCGAGGATCGATCATGGCAATACGCTCACGGATGACAAGTTTTACAATGATGATTTTGATGTGGTGATTGCCAATCCGCCCTATGGGGTGAGTTGGAAGGGCTATCAGAAGGATGTTGAGAACGATAAAACGCAGCGCTTTAAATTTTTGCCGTCAATTTCGGATGGTCAGTTGTTGTTTATGCAGCATTTGATCTCGAAGCTGAGTGAGCATGGTATGGGTGTGGTGGTTCACAATGGCTCGACGCTGTTTAGTGGCGATGCGGGTTCGCCAGAGAGCAATATTCGCAAGTGGATGTTGGATATCGATATTGTGGAGGCGGTGATTCAGTTACCAACGGATGAGTTTTTTAATACGGGTATTTATACTTATCTGTGGGTATTGAATAAGCACAAGTCAGGCGATCGCCAAGATAAGGTAATGCTGATTAATGCGAGTGAAAAATTTAAGCCGCTTAAGAAAAATAAAGGCTCGAAGCGTAAGGAAATTGATGAGGCAAGCCGCTTGGATATTGTGGAAACCTTGGCTCGGTTTGTGGACAATGACTATGCGCGGGTGTTTGATAAGGAATTTTTCTATTTCAATAAGCAGGGGATTATGCTTACGAATGTGGATGAGCAGAGCAGAAGTTTTGCGAGTCACCTTAAGGATGGCAAAACCAGTCTGAAGTTAGCGCCGATCGCCTTAGATAATGGGGTGCGATCGCTGACTGAGTTTACGATTACCAATCCCCCCCAGCCCCCCTTGGAAAGGGGGGAGAATGTAAATGCAAATGCTTCTTCCCCCTTTTTAAGGGTGATTGAGGGGGATCTTTTAGCGTTTTATGAGCAGGACATTAAGCCGTTTATTGATTCGTTGGACTATAAGGATCAGCCGTTGATGGTGACGACGGATAAGGCTATTTATAGTTTTGATAGCGATCGCGAGACAATTATCAAACAATCTGGCGCGAAGCGTGAGGAGTTGGGCTGCGGGAAGATTGTGGTGAAGTCGGCTTTTAAAAAAGCGTCTAAGACTCAGGCAGAACGAATTGAGATTTCGGTGGAGTTAACTCCTGAATATCAGAAGGATTATGAGATTATTCCCTTTCATCGGGATGAGGTGGCAAATCGGGCGGCGATCGCGGCGTTTATGGCGAAATATATTACGAAGCCATTTGAGTATTTGGAGAATGTGGTGGGTGTAGAGATTAATTTTAATAAGGTGTTTTATAAGCCGGAGCGGTTGCGAAGTGTGGAGGAGATTTTGGGAGAAATATCGCTGCTGGATGACGAGTTGAAGAGATTGGAGCAAGGACTATCATTATAAATTTAAGTCACCATTAGGAGGTTGATATGATTGCTTTAAAAGACCACCTTCCACAGTTCACGCCAGAGGAATACTTTGTCTGGGAGGAACAGCAATTAGAACGCCATGAATACATTGAAGGTAAAGTTTATGCCATGAGTGGCGGCACCATCGATCATGGGAATATTGCTGGAAATTTTCTTTCCCTCCTGAAAGTTCATCTACGAGGAAGTGGTTGTAAAACACTTAACTCTGATTGCCGAGTCATTAT
>JBJTVM010000467.1:0-7791 GCA_046081205.1 Pseudanabaena sp.
TGAAAGCACAAAATGGTAAGAATCGCTAAACGATTCTTACCATTTTTCGTCATTTGCGGCTTGCTTCGCAAGCCGCAAATGGCGATATCGAATTCACGTATACTTAGCTGCGATCGCTAAAGAATTGGGTAGAATCCAAGAGATCTTCACGCAATAATTTACGCAAGGACATAATTTCAATATGCGAAAAATATGGATGCGGCTTCTAGCTGGCTGCTTAGCATTGTTAGTCAATTTGACAGCCACAGGTGCAGTGTGGGCAGCTAGTCCCAAAAAGGCTGGAGAACCAAAATTTCAAGGTGTACCACTTCAGTGCTTTGTGTCACTGGCGGATTTAGGAACATCTCCCGAAGCAAAGGTTGCAGCCTACACTGAAATCGCAGGCAAATATTTAGAATTGCAGCGCCCAGATCAAGCCAAGAGTGTTTTAGAAAAAAGCTTAAACACTGCAAATACCATTACTACACCATCACTTAAAGCTTTTGCCCTATTAGATACTGCAGGTCGCCTCACCAAAGCTTCACAGCCTAAGTTGGCAGTAGATGCTTTAGGTAATGCTTTAGCGATCGCCAAAGATTTGCCCGATCCTGTCGATAAAGTTTTTGCAAACATCAAAATTGCGCAAGCCTATGGAGAAGCTGGCAAGAAAGAGAATGCTCAAAATCTACTAGCTGAGGCTACTAAGGCAACACCTGAAATTATTGATGCCTATGTGAGATCGCGAGCTTTTGCCGCAATTGCTAATGCCTATACTGAGATTGGTGATGATTTCAATTCTGAAGCCTCGATCTCGGCAGCAACCGACTTGTTACCTATAATTGAAGATCGCAATATCAAATCTAGAGCAAGAGTTGAAATTGCAGGTAGTTATGCACAGGCAGGAAATCATGCCAAGGCGATCGCTTCACTAAATGCGGTTTTCCAAGAATTTGATGAGATTCGCGATAAAACCATCTCTTCCGCGAAGGAAGCAGCTAAGAATGCCAAAACTGCTAAAAAAACTGCGCCCAAACTGACTAATAAAGCTCTAAAAAATGATCAGCCTAAGGAAGAAAAGGCTGTACCCGATCCTAAAGATGTCGAACAAGCCGCAATCGCTAACGCGGAAACATTGAAAACGCGATCGCTGTTCCTAGTTGCTAGTCAATACCTAGCATCAAAACAGTATGAAAAGGCTCTAGAAGTAATCAGCAATCTCGATCCTACGTCAATTGAGAAGAGTGTTGGCATTGCTAATGTGGCGATCGCCTATGCCAAGGATCAGAAAAAAGATGAAGCAATTAAGTTATTTGATCAAAGTTTGCAAGGATTAAGTATCGTTGCTCCTTCGATTGATGTTTTTACTCTGTTAGTGGAGGTTGGTCGCCAATATCAAGCCATCAAATCGATAGATTTGGCTAACAAAGCTTGGGAGCAAGCCTTGGCAATCGCTAAAAAACTCCAAAACCCAGTTGATCGACTTTTTGCGTTGAATATTATCGCCAGTACCTATGGTGAATTTGGTCTAACCGATAAAGTAGAACCGATTCTCCAAGAAAGTTTGGCGATCGCAAAAACAGCCTCCGATCCCAACATTCGCTCTAGAGCCTACTCGGATATCAGCAGTACTTATTGGGCGATCGGTCAACATGCTCAAGCGAAGGAGATTGCACAAACCATCGAAAATCCTACAGAAAAATCACAACTAGAAAAGTTATTTGCTTGCGCTGAATAACAAAAAGGGCGTGCTTCTCACGCCCTTTTTGTTATTCTTAAAAGAGTGACTGCATTTTAATAATACTAAGGCACAAAATGGCTACGCCATTTTGTGCCTTAGTATTATTCTGGTAGTTTTAAAGAAGTTAAAATTTCCCAGCGCTTATCTATAGGAGCTTTTGAACCGTCAAGACCATTTTTATCTGTCACCTCAAGGGCAGGCGCATCAGGTGCAATTTTTGGGTAGGGAATAGCTAACAATAACTGCTCATACAACCATGTTGCAGGGTCGAAATAACCAGATGGAGATAGAGACTCCACTAAGTCTCCTGTTTCAATTTCTCGCTCTCTAGGATATTCACTTTCTGGGAGTGGCTCAGCCAGCCAAATCATCTCAGAGTTGTCGATCGCCAATCTGTAGTTAAACTGCACCAATGTGCGATCGCAGGTCAAAGTCATAATCGTCGAAGCTTTAGCACTGACCTCGATAAAAGAACCTACATGACGCACACTAATCACCCCCTGCACAGGAGTTAATGTTTCTAGCCCTTCGATAAATTCTTTAAATTCAAATTCTTCAGTTGCATTTACGGCTTTAGCAATCTGAGGGATGTATAACTTTTCCATTAGCTGTTCACTAACTTAACAATCAAATGACGGTTTGGCTCTCGACCCTGACTATGGGTTTCAATGTCTGGAAAATCTTCTAAAAACTGGTGAATATAACGGCGATCAGCTGATGACAATTGTTTAATGGCAAACTCAGTTTTTGTCTCACGTACTTGTTGCACGGCTTGTTCAGCTAAGGACTGCAAATCAGTTAAACGTTTTGACCTATAGCCATTCAATTCTACGGTGTAAAAATTATGATTTTTCTGATCTACTGTTTCTTCTACAGGTAAGTAGAGATTTAGCAGAATACTAGCCAAATATTGTAACGAGTCAAGTACGATGCCATCCCGACCAATCAACCTTTGGATTTGCTGCTCCTGTAGATTATCAGTATTTATCTCTAGCCAATAGTTTTTAGAACTAGCAGAAATCTGTTCTGGAGATGCTTGCGTAAGACGAATATCAACCGATGTTGTATAGCCCATCAAACCTAAAAGCTCTTGCAGCCAATTTACACTTGCTGAAGTATCTTCCATAAACTTTAAAATTGCCCAGTCAAATTTCTATTAAATGTAATTTCAACACTAAATTGGGTGACGCAACGCGTCACCCAATTTAACTAAGAACCTTTTTTCTTTTTCTTATTAGAAGAATTAGGCTCAAAGGGTAAAGCAGACTTAGTAGGACTCTTAGCATCTTTGTCTTTATCGTCAACAACAATTGATTGCTTAGATTTTGTCTCAACCGTCTTAGTAGGCTCAGATTTACTGGAGCTAGCTTTACCATCTGACTTAGAGCTAGTCTTTGCTGTAGAAGCTGAATTTGCCGAAACCGCAACTAATTTTTGCAAGTTTTCAGGAAGCGGCTCTTTTGCAACAATAAAGGCTTGTAAGGTCTGGAAAATATTGGCGATCAACATGTAAAGCATTACACCTGATGGCAAAGGGAAAAACAAAAACATACCAGAGAAAATAATCGGTGTGAGTTTGTTCATTGTGTCCTGTTGCGAAGCCTCAGGAGATGGATTACTAGGTTGAGGAGTGGAGCCACTAGATATATTTTGGTTGACATAGAGACTGATGCCAAAGCCCAAGACCATAATCACGATATCCCAATTAATGCTGCCATCAGCATTGGTCGCACCTGTTTTGCCAAGAGCCTTGATAAACAAGAAACCTTTGTTCGATGCTAGTCCAGGTACTGTTGCTTGAACGGTCACATCACCAGCTTGCTTAGCAATAACAGTGCCATCTTCTAGAACCTCAACTAAGTCTTGTCCCTTAGTAACTTTCCACTTAGTAGTTAGCTCTACATCTGGATATTCAGTAGCAAGAGCATTAAAATCTTTGCCCTGAGCAGTTTGTAACACAATCTTGGATTGCTCACCGATCGCTAAGTTTGTACCGTTCACTGCGGTAGCTAGAACTGGGAAATGCACGCGATCGGCAAAGTAAACGTTTTGGCTAGGAGAAGTAAAAGGCTGATGCTGGATCTGAGCAGCATTCTCAGGGGCGGCAATCTGAAAATTCAAAGAATAGTTAATATCAGCAAAGGGCGATCCTCTAAGGGTTGCAAACAACGCAAACAGGATCGGTAATTGAATTAGTGCGGGTAGACATCCTGACAAAGGATTGCCAAATTCTTTGAAGTTTGCCGAGTTAACTTTAGCTAGCTCTTCTTGCTGCTTGGCTGGATCGCTTTTATAGCGCTCTTGAACCTCTTTGATTCTTTGTTGCATCACAGGGTTAGCGATTTTCATGCGGCGCATACTGCGAAGCTGATTAGCACTAACGGGGAACAACACAAAACGAACAACCAACGTTAATGCAATAATTGCCAATCCATAATTCGGCACGATGCCGTAGAAAAAATCTAGGAATGGCAACATTATGTTGTTGGAAAGAAAACCTACACCGAAATCCATTTTCTACTTTACTGTTTGGTTTGCATCCGAATGATAACTAGTATCACTCATAAAACTAGGATCGCCCAAGATTTATATTTCGAGGACGATCCTTAGATATTTTAGGCTTTGCCACCGATCGCACCGCTTATATCTTGCGCTTTGAGGCTTAGCTTTGATTCAATATATTCGTATGTTTCACGAAATTTAGGTAAAGACTTTAGTTCAAGGCGGGAGCCATCTTTGAGGGTCAGTACCATGTCACCCCAACTGCCCAAACCACGAGGAACTGTGACAATTTTGGCAATTTCTGCATACACTACATCTGTACGAGTCTGACCTCGCCAACCACCTGTAACGGTAATCCGTCGATTAGTGATGCGATAACGGACCCACAATGCTCTTGCGATCGCGGCAATTCCAAAAGGGATTGTGATCACAAAAATACTCATGATCAGACTGATAATTAGGTCACCAATGTGAGGTGCGCCTTCATAGTAAACTTCCTCGTTAACTGCCATGCAAAACCTTCGCCTTTGCTAATAAATTCTTTAGGTCATCCCAAAGTTCTTGATAACTTGGCTTGCTTTGAACAGTAGTCACTGTTACAACTATTTGCAATCCATTCCTCAATTGTGACAGAAGTTGTCGAAAAATAGCGCGGAGTTGACGCTTAAATCGATTACGGGTTACCGCCAACTTGCTGACTTTCTTACTAACAACGATGCCTATCCTCGTTGAGGGATCATTGATATCAACAAGAATTCGCAAATTTAGGTAAGTGCCTCTGTAGCGATCACCTTTGGCATACACTTTTGCGAAGTCTTCTCGCCGCCGTAGACGGTTTTGATTAGGAAGCACTAGAGATTAACAATTGCAAATCAAGTATAAACAACGATTGTGAATTAAATCTGGTTATAGCTGATCTTTTAGCAGCTTATACAGTTGTGAGGCGCACCCGACCTCTGCTACGACGAGCTTTGATTACACGGCGACCTGTGGGAGATTCCATTCTGGCGCGAAATCCAGAGGTGCGCTTCTTTTTGCGGACGCTACCGCGCAGAGTACGTTTTGTCATAACCGTTACTTACTTATTTCGTTTCAAAAGATGTCATTTTTTCACAGGCTTCCAATTATAACACCTGTTTAGCGATTACTTTCAAAAACTAAAGGCGGCGCTTTGCACCACCTTTAGTTTTTAGCGGATATATTCTTTGAGTACGCTATTTCGATTAGGATGACGCAACTTACGGAGAGCCTTAGCTTCGATTTGCCGAATGCGTTCACGGGTAACGTTGAAAATTTGACCAATTTCTTCGAGTGTTTTCATCCGACCATCATCAAGTCCATAACGCAACCTTAGGACATCGCGTTCTCTGGGGCTAAGGGTTCCCAGCACGCTTTCAAGGTCTTCACGCAAGAGGCTCTTAGCAACTTGATCATCTGGAGTTTCACCTTCAGATTCAATAAAGTCACCGAGGCGAGAGTCCTCTTCTTTACCAATTGGTGTTTCCAGAGAGATTGGTAACTGAGCGGATTTGGCGATAAATCGTAACTTTTCGATCGTCATCTCCATGCGAGTCGCAATTTCCTCTTCGGTTGGCTTACGCCCCATTTCTTGGGAAAGTAACTTAGTAGTCTTCTTAATACGGGAAATGGTTTCGTAAAGGTGGACTGGGAGACGAATAGTTCGGGATTGGTCAGCGATCGCCCTTGTAATTGCCTGACGAATCCACCATGTCGCATAGGTCGAGAACTTGTAACCTTTTTCATGGTCAAACTTCTCGGCGGCGCGGATTAATCCCAGACTTCCCTCTTGGATTAAATCTTGGAAAGATAAGCCACGATTCATGTACTTTTTGGCGATCGATACAACTAGGCGAAGATTCGACTGCACCATTTTGTCTTTAGCACGGCGACCAGAATGGAGACGCTTGCGAAACTCTCCAAGGGGCATCCCCATTCTCACAGCCCAGTCAGGTTCCCTGACATCATCAGGGTGGCAGTCGATTTCATTGGCTATTTCTTCGCGCTTAAGCTCTAATTCGAGAAGATCGGCAATCTTACGAGCTAGCTCAATTTCTTCATCGGCTCTAAGTAGACGGATGCGACCGATTTCTTGAAGATACAGGCGAATTGAGTCTTCGGTAAAATGTTTTTTCTTAGTCTGGCTAGCTCGTTTTTTAGTCCCCCTTGCCTTGCCAGCTTTGTCAGGGTCATCTTCAATGTCAGCGTCTTCATCTGAGTAATCAATTAAATCGTCCTTTTCGAGTTCGATATCATCATCTAGGTCTTCAAGGTCTTCTTCAATTTCTTCGAGATTTCCGCCAAGTTTGCCAACAGGCAACTTGATTTCAATAGGTAGGTCGATGGCTGTTTTGCTCATGCCAGATTCCTCAGATCCGTACTGTCTAAAACTTTGTGCTACGGGGGATTACACCTAGACGATTGTAGCTTGCCAAATATCAAAATGGTGGTTTTAGCTACTTAGAGTTATGAAAAACCTGCCTAAAGGGCAATTTACAATCTCTAACTTAGTCATCACGGTGTAATTCCTACATATATATTTATAGTCTAACGATGGTAAACCCAACTATAAAAATTTTTTTTGCAGAATTTTGAGAGCTATAGCCATAGTCACTTGTACTAGAATAAAAGACTAAAGGCGGCGTTTAGCGCCGCCTTTAGCTTTTTGGGTTTTATATCCTTTGTAACTTGCTACAACCATATACACTTGATCGCGAAAAAGATCTTTAAAAAATAGATCCGTTTAAAAGATACATTTATTAAGTATTGTTAATTTTTTGATTATGCTTAAGTTTAATAAAATATCTCTAGCTTCAATTGGTTTATATGTTGGTGGAATTCTATTTGTAGTAGGGTTCTGGGCTTACTCCAAAGGTAATTCGACCTTAAATCTGATCGGATTTTTCTATGGGTTCCCGATTTTGTTAGGAGGATTTGCCTTTAAGTCATCGGAAATAAAACCAACACCTTTAATCAGACCTGAATCTGATGCAGTTCTGGCTTTGCGTAAGTTACGGGAGACTACCACACAAAAGCAGTTACGCAAGGATGTGACTCGCTATCGTTATGGGATTAAAGCTCATTTGGATGAAATTCTAGAAAAACTAGGCATGAGCCCTACTGATGAGGAGCGCCCTATTCTAGTTGGCATTTATGAAGAAATTTCTCAAGATGAAGAAACGAAAGGAGCTTATAGTCTAGTTTTGCGCTTCCAGTCGCCTTTGATAGACTTTGAGGCTTGGCAACAAAAGCAAGACAAGTTAACACGATTTTTTGGCCCTGGGATCTTAGCTGTAGTGGCTGCTCTGGAGAATAAAGAAGTTGATTTGAAGTTAATTTCAGTAATTGGTGGTTAGTGATTGGTAATTGGCAATTTCTTTCTGAGTACAGCGCTTTGCGCTTACTTAAAACCCAGAAATATTTTTGAAAGTGACGCGAAGCGTCACTTTCAAAAATATTTCTGTACTACTCAAAGCCTCAATAGTCTGTATTTGGTTGGTTAATTCTAGTGATAGTGGAATGCAGTGGCTTTAGTTTGTTTAGCAGCTTTGGTG
>JBJTVM010000468.1:0-4508 GCA_046081205.1 Pseudanabaena sp.
AAACCGATTTTTATAATGAGAATTGCTGAGCCGCAAATGCCGATATCGAATTCACGTTAAGTTAAGCGCAGAAACTTTTTCTTACCGACTTGTAAGACTTTGCCTGACAATTCTGCAACATTGGCAAAGGTGCGATCGCCTAATTTTTCACCATCAAGCTTAACTGCGCCATTTTTGATTTGGCTTTGGGCTTCGCTATTGCTTTTGCAGAGTCCTGAAGCCTTGACTAAGTAATGCAATGGAGCAGGAAAATTAATCTGTGCGAGGTCAAATTCAGGTATATCACCGAGATCAGTAGTATTACCTGCGAGGACAATTTGCTCAGCATCCTGTTGGGCTTGCAGCGCTACTTCAGGACTATAGTATTGACCAACGATCGCCAGAGCTAGTTGTTTTTGCTTTTCGCGAGGATTTGCGGGGAGAGTGGCGAGATCGATATCGGTGAGGATCTCGAAATATTTATCAACTAGAGCATCGGGGACTTTTTCAAGCTTGGAGTACATACTCAAAGGCTCATCGGTGAGTCCCACATAGTTGCCGAGGGATTTCGACATTTTTTGGACACCATCTAAGCCAACGAGCAAAGGCAGTAATAGCCCAAATTGGGCAGGTTTACCTTGCCGATTGGAATCTTTGAGTTGCAGATCGCGTCCGACCAGAATATTAAATTTTTGATCTGTACCACCTAGCTCGACATCAGCATCGATCGCTACGGAGTCATAGCCCTGCAAAAGTGGGTACAAAAACTCATGCAGATATATTGGATTACCCTTTTCGTAGCGATCGCTAAATCCTTCCTTGGCAAGCATCTGCCCCACGGTCATACTCGCTTGCAAGGTAATAATTTGCTGCAAATCTAATTTATTTAACCATTCACCATTGCGGCGTAACTCAAAGCGATCGCTGGAAAAATCAAGGATTTTCTTTGCTTGATCTAAATAGGTTTCGGCATTGTAGGCAACTTCTTCAGGGGTGAGGCGAGGGCGTGCCTCAGAGCGTCCTGTGGGATCACCGATTTGCGCCGTGAAGTCACCAATAATTAGTACTGCCTTATGGCCTGCGTCTTGAAATTGACGCAGTTTTCGCAGGGCAACTGTATGTCCGAGATGTAAGTCAGGACGGGTGGGATCGATACCTAATTTAATGCGGAGGGGGCGATTGCTCTTTTGAATGCGATCGCGGAGGTTCTCGGATTCATTATTGGGAAATATTTCAACAACGCCACGTTCTAAGAGGGTTGAGAGATTTTTGGGATCGGTACTTGAGGACATTCTAAAAACAGTTAATTAAAATTTTTGCGAGCTAAATAGCAATCCTATATGGTTTATGGAAGGGCAACCCGAAAGGTTGCCCTTCCATAAAATCCAAAATTATAAGCGTTTGATCATATTACGCTAAAGGTTGGATTGCTTTAGTGTTTCTATCTCCGCAAGAGATAAACCCGTAACTTGAGAAATTGTTTGATCATCAACTAGATTTAGCATTTTTTTAGCTATCTCAATTTTATTTTGCTCAATACCTTGCTCAATACCTTGCTGGATGCCTTGTTGAAGCCCTTCTTGAATACCCTGTTGCACACCTTGGTGGAAACCATCCTTGATCGCCTTAGAAATAGCCCCACGTTGATCCTGAATAAAGATTTCACTTTTTTCTTGATCTTCTAACTCTTCAAGGGTGAGATTAGCTTGATTGGCAATATAAAAGGCTTTTTTGATTTCAGGAATTTCACTCATGACTTCAGGGATATCAGGAAGTGATCGCGCCTGATTGAGGAAAAATAGCCATTTATCAACGATTGTTTCTAACTGAGATAATTGCTTTTTGAACTTAGGCAGTTCCACAAAAATCAACTCAATGTCATAGATTGGATAGTCAATCAAAAAATCTTTTTCTTTTAAAACAAATCTTGAAGTGACACTGGCTAACTCCGCAAACATGACAAAATCAGTGATTGTTAGCGCAATGACAGGATTGAGTAAATTATAGCTTTGTGCCGATGTGAGTTGGGTGGAATAGGATTTTGCAGCATTATATAAAATGCGCTTTTCAAAGCCCTCTACATTCAAGACCTGCATCTCAATAATTACAGTGCGATCGCTGCCATCTACATCTTTAATTTTTGCCTTGATATCAAGATAAGTATCTTTAACGCCACGAATTTTGGGTGCAAGGTAAGGATTTAAGATTTCTAGATCTTGAATTACTGGCTTTTCTTCATAAATAAGAGCATTTAAGAAGCTAATTAAAATATCTTTGCTATCTTCGGAACCGAAGATTTTTTTGAAGGCAAAATCTATTTTAGGGTTAATGAAGATCATGGAAAGTTACCTTGACTCAGCATTGTGAACTTTTAACCAAAACCTATTGTATCAAACTGGCGAGAATGCAATTGGGCATAGCGTCCTGATTTTTGGAGCAGTTCGTCGTGGGTTCCTGATTCCACGATTTGACCTTGCTCTAAAACGATGATATGATCGCTGTTTCTAATCGTCGCTAAACGGTGCGCGATGATAAATACCGTGCGACCTTGCATTAAGCGTTGTAATGCTTCTTGAACAAGGCTTTCAGACTCTGTGTCAAGCGCCGAAGTTGCTTCATCGAGGATCAGGATTTTGGGATTGTGGAGAACGGCTCTAGCGATGGAAATACGCTGACGCTGACCACCAGAGAGATTCACACCACGCTCTCCCACCCAAGTATCATAACCTTGAGGAAGTTCCATAATAAAATCATGGGCATTGGCAATTCTAGCTGCCTTCTCCACTGCTTGTGTATCATAATCCTTCTGCCCGAAGGCAATATTTGAGGCAACGGTTCCTGAGAAGAGAATGTTTTCTTGTGGTACAAGGGCTAACTGGCGGCGTAGGCTTTTGATTTGGATGTCGCGAATGTCGTAGCCATCAATGAGAATCTGTCCCGATTTCACATCATGGAACCGCATCAAAAGACTCATCAAAGTGGATTTTCCTGCGCCCGATGCACCGACTAGGGCGATCGCTTCACCTTTATTGGCGACAAGGTTAATATCTGTTAATATGGGGCGATCGTTTTGATAATAGAAGCCGACATTGAGATATTCCACTTTGCCTGTGATTTCAGGCAGGGCGATCGCATTGTTTTTTTCAGTGACAACGGGCTGAATTTCAAACATCTCGAAAATGCGATCGACAGAAGCTTCCGCTTGCTTGAGTTCGTTGTAGCTACTAGTGGTATTAGAAATGGGGTCAATCAATAAAGCCACACCCGCACCAAAGGCGACAAACTGCTCAGGCTTGAGCCAATTGTTCGAGATGAGCCAGCCTCCTAATAGGAACAGAAAGCAAATTCCTGCGGCTTCCAAAAAACCAACCACGGGGTATTGAATCGCACGAACGCGATCGGCGGCATATTTACGGCGGCTATTTTGTTCCGCTTCCTGCTTAAATCTTTCGATTTCATAGGATTCAGTGGCAAAGGCACGAACAAGACGAATACCGCTAAAAATTTCGGACAGTAAGGCGGCGAGATTGGAAACTTGATCTTGACTACGGCGGCTGAGGTTTAGCATCCGTTCGCCAAACCACGCAATTAACAGAGCTATCAAAGGCGCAACTGCTAGAGTTGTCAGCGTCAAAATCCAATTCAAATAGATCATGTACGCCAGTACAAAAATCAATTGCAACACTGACGGCACAAACTGATGAAAAAATTTGCCAATGACCTCACCAATGCGATCGATATCTTCAGTAAGGCGATAGGATAAGTCTCCAGTTCTCGATTCGGCGAAATAATCTAAATCAAGGGTTTGTAAATGAGTATACACATCCACACGCAAATCTCTTGCGGCATTGAGAGCAGCCTGAGCCATCATTGAGTCCTGCCCATACTGCCCCAAGCCCCGAAACACAAACATAACTACGGTGAAAATGGCGATCTGAATAATCGCATTGACATCCCCTTTGCCTAAAGCTTGAGCAACTCGTCCTAAAAGTTCAGCAAGCAGAGGCATTGTCCCGATAAAGACAAGCGTACATAAAAATGCTTTAGCAATGAGAAAACGTTGGGGATAGACGTAATCTCGCATCTGCCAGTAGGAAGAGCGCTTTGAAGATTTTCCTAAAGATCGTTGTTTCAAACTCGTAGCTCAAATGTTTGCAATTCACCAAAGATAAGTTTCTCACTTTATCGCACCAACTCGCCGCGATCGCATTGCCTATCATCGCTTTTGTTGTGGGGGGGGAAGAACACCACAAAAAAGTTTGGGTTTTATTTCAAAACCCATACTGGATTTGGTATTCGCGCTGAGAGTAATTCAAGACAAAATTGCAAAGTAATTTTTTCTTGAATTGAGAAAGCTATGCAGGGATGGAGCAAGGGAGGCTCTTGAGACTCATAACCTCAAAATCGGCAGGTTCAACTCCTGCCTCTGCAACCCACATTCCGCTCGTAATGGAAGGTTAAAAATATTTAAAACGAGATAATAAGGGTTTCAGCGATTTTCTAGAAAATTAATGATATTAATTCCTATT
>JBJTVM010000469.1:0-7485 GCA_046081205.1 Pseudanabaena sp.
AACAAAGTGGATAGGATTGAACGATACAGCATGATGACATTCTCAAAGGGTTGGTTTTAAGGATCTAGTTCACTAATTACAATTACTTCACCTGCGGCGTTAGCCTGTACCACTACAGCAGATCCTGATCTCGGAACTATCCCCGTTAAAGCTGTAATATTTACCTGATGCGTAACCATAATCACCACGCCATCTTTTTGGCGATTTTCTGTGATCAATTGGCGGGTTTGAGCGGTTTGGATATCCTCTGTACTGCGATCGCTAAAAAAGGAATTGAGAGCAGGTTCTGGCTTCACTTCTCCTAAATTCAAAAGTTTAGCTGTTTCTAGACAACGACACCATTGACTAGATAAAACCTGCTTAATAGGAATTTGCCGCCTCCGAAACTCATTCCCTGCTTGGCGAGCTTGCTCTCTTCCTGTTTCTGACAAATTACGTTGTGTGCTACAGTCCCCCAGTTTAAATCCTCTAGGATCTCCTGTGCCGGGGGCAAGCGCATGACGCATTAGTACGACTTTGCCTGTGCCTTTGAGAGTAGTCCATTCGTCATTAGCAGGGGATTGGGCAACAGATTGAAAACTAGTTGCTGCGGACATCATCATCACACTAGCGATCGCCACAATACTCTGGGTCATAATTCTCAATAGTACAGTTTCTGTATTTTACTGTAGTGAACGTTGCTGCTAACATTAATCCCAGTCCACATCTCAATACTTCACCTTAGAAAGGGTCAATCCTGAAACTTGCTGTACGGGCTTTTAAGGATACTGACATGGCTAATTTGCATGATTTATTTTGTACAAGTACTTATATCGGTTTTCAAATGAGTGTGTACTCATTTGAAAACCGAAAAACAATCCTAATAGGGGTTTTGAGTTTTCATTTTGCCTACGGCAAAATGAAAACTGCTAGATTCATTTGAAAGCCGCTATAGTTAAAGAGATAGAAAGGAGACTTTCTTATTTTTTCCTTGGTGAGAAACTCACCTTGATATCTACGCTTAGGACAATGGCATGGAAAAATCTATATTAAATCAAATGTGTTTAGGTGATCCTGCCCATGATATTTGGAAAGGACAGCGTCATCCCCTTGATTGTATTTTTCATCCTCGCTCTGTTGCCGTGATTGGTGCAAGTGAAAGAGAAGGAAGTGTCGGCAGGACGTTATTATGGAACTTAATTCGCAGTCCTTTTGGTGGGACTGTTTTTCCCGTTAATCCTCAGCGTCATAGTGTCTTGGGAATTAAGTCCTATCCAGATATTGCCAGCGTCCCTGAAGTAGTTGATTTAGCTGTAATTGCTACGCCTGCGGCAACAGTGCCACAGGTGATTCGGGAATGTGTAGCGGCGGGGGTGAAGGGGGCAATTATAGTTTCGGCGGGGTTTAAAGAGATTGGCGAAGCAGGAGAAGCTCTAGAACAACAAGTTCTCACCGAAGCAAGACGGGGTGGGATGCGAATTATTGGGCCAAATTGTTTAGGGTTGATGAATCCTCTTGCAGGTTTAAATGCCACTTTTGCAGGAACGATCGCCCGTGCAGGCAATGTGGCTTTTATTAGTCAAAGTGGAGCGCTATGCACTTCGATTTTAGACTGGAGTCTCGGCGAAAATGTGGGATTTAGTGCCTTCGTTTCCATTGGTTCGATGTTAGATGTGGGTTGGGGGGATTTGATTGAATATCTTGGCGATGATCCCCATACTCATAGCATTGTGTTGTATATGGAATCGATAGGGGATGCCCATGCTTTTCTATCAGCAGCCCGTGAAGTTGCGATGGACAAACCGATTATTGTGCTGAAAGTTGGTCATACAGAAGCGGCAGCAAAGGCGGCGGCTTCGCATACAGGTGCATTGACAGGCAGTGACGAAGTGTTGAATGCCGCATTCCGCCGTTGTGGTGTTTTGCGGGTACATACGATTTCTGACCTATTTGATATGGCGGAAATTCTTGCTAAACAACCTAGACCGAAAGGAAATCGGCTTTCGATTGTCACTAATGCGGGAGGTCCTGGCGCGATCGCTACCGATGCCCTGATCAGTGGTGGTGGTGAATTGTCAGAACTAGCCCCTGAAACATTGCAACAACTCGACCAATTTTTACCGCCTCAATGGAGCCATCACAATCCCATTGATATTTTGGGTGATGCTAGTAGCGATCGCTATGCCAAGACCTTAGAAGTTGTAGCGAGTGATCCCAATAGTGATGGATTACTCGTGATCTTGACTCCCCAAGCAATGACTAATCCTACACAGACGGCGGAAAAGCTCAAGGTTTACAGTCAATTAGGTAAGCCTGTGATTACCAGTTGGATGGGTGGCGCAGAGATTGCCGCAGCAACCCAAATCCTCAATCAGGCAAATATTCCCACCTATCCCTACCCTGATACGGCTGTCAGATTGTTTAACTATATGTGGCGGTATACCTACAATTTGCGAGGGATCTATGAAACACCTTCCTTACCTGTAGATTCGGAGCAACATGCACCTGATCGACTGCTTGTCGAAAAAATCCTAGCGCCAGCTATCAGCAGCGATCGTAGTCTATTAACTGAATATGAATCTAAGAATTTACTTGCTGCTTATGGTATTTCCACCGTACCGACCGAAATTGCTACCAGTGATCTCGAAGCTGTTGAAATTGCCGATCGCTTTGGTTATCCCGTGGTTCTGAAACTTCATTCAGAAACGATTACTCACAAAACTGATGTGGGCGGTGTGCGTTTAAATCTATCTGATGCCGCAGCCGTTACTCGCGCTTTCATGGCGATCGCCTCTAAAGTGCGTGCTATTGATCCCCAAGCTTTCTTGGGGGTAACTGTGCAGCCGATGGTAAAGATGGAAGGCTACGAACTGATTTTAGGAAGTAGTCTTGATCCTCAGTTTGGGGCAGTGATGCTTTTTGGGATGGGAGGACAATTAGTAGAAATCTTTCAAGATCGCGCTTTAGGATTACCGCCATTAAATACTACCCTCGCGCGGCGGATGATGGAACAAACACGCATCTATCAAGCTTTGCAGGGGGTCAGGGGACGAAAGGCGATCGATCTTGCCAAACTTGAACAGTTATTGGTTAACTTTAGTCAGTTGATCGTTGAGCAGCCTCAAATTCGGGAAATTGATATCAACCCTCTGATGGTCTCTCCTGAAGGGATGATTGCCCTAGATGCGCGAGTAGTTCTTCATACAACTGCCGATATTGATAAGCGTCCCGTTCCTGCGATTCGTCCCTATCCCACTAAGTATGTGCAGCTATGGGAATCAAGAAAAGGAGATCGCCTTAAAATTCGCCCGATTCGTCCTGAAGATGAGCCGCTGATGGTGCAGTTTCATCAAAGTCTTTCAGAAGAGAGTGTCTATTTGCGCTATGCCCACATGGTCAAACTCAAGCAACGTATTGCCCATGAGCGACTCACTCGGATTTGCTTCATTGATTACGATCGCGAAATTGTCTTAGCTGCTGATTATAAAAATCCCCAAACATCAGAGCATGAGATTTTGGGAGTAGCAAGGCTCAGTAAGTTACATGGTACAAACGAAGCAGAATTTGCGCTGATCGTTAGCGATCGCTATCAGCATCAAGGCTTAGGTACGGAGTTATTACGCCAACTTTTAGCGGTTGGTAAGGAGGAAAACCTTGAGGCGATCGTTGGTTACATCCTCAATAGCAACGACAAAATGCAAAGCATCTGCCGTAAATTAGGATTTCAACTACATCAAGACGCTGAGGAGGGGATGTTGAAAGCTGTTTTTGTGAATTCCCACTAAATCAAAGAAATTTTTAAAACCCTTGCGAAGCAAGGGTTTTAAAAATTTCTTTGATTTAGGTTTGAGCGCAAAGCGCTTAAAAAAATAGACTTTACAAATTTGAATTAAATTTGCTAAACTAGATATCCGTCGCCTAAATTAAAATACGCCAAACTACGGCATAATTAAGAACAATACTTTGCTACCAAAATAAGCATGACTCAAATAATCGTTGGTGAAAATGAAGGGATTGAATCGGCTCTACGTCGATTTAAGAAAAAAATCCAGAAAGCTGGCTTACTAGCAGATATTCGTCGCTGTCAGTATCACGAGACCGCTGGCGAAAAACGTAAGCGTAAAGCTGAAAATGCTAAGCGTAGAGGTCGTTTTCGCCGTCGCGATAGTTAATAAAAAAATAAAAAAGAGGAACGCATTGCGCTCCTCTTTTTTATTAATAGCCAACACCTAATAATTTATTTTCGCGCCGAAATTGGCTCGGTAGCACCACATCAGTACCATTTGCCCAGACCCCTAGCCGATCGCTTTGTGCTTTTAACTCAATTTCTGCATATCCTTGGCAATCTTTTTCTTGCAGGCGATCATAATGCGCTAGTCCCAAAGAAACCATTACTTGATTAGCATTTTGCCCGCCCGCCAAGACTTCGCCGTTATAACGCCCAAATTTATCTTTTTTAAAGACTCTGACAAAAATCTCTTCATCATCAAGGATATTTTGCAGAACTTTACGAGCATGTTCTCCTTCAGCTTGAAGTAACTCAGGCGCATCAATACAGGCGAGATGGACTTTAGTTTTGATGCCGCGATCTACCAGAGTTATGTTGTCACCATCAAAAACCCTAACTGCAAAGTTTGTTGCCCATGCAGGTTGAATAGCGATCGCCAAATAAATCAAGTTGATCAGTGCGATTAAGACAAACTGCTGAAATTTATTAAAAAAATTGACAAGGGACATTTATCAGAATGATGAAGAAATTAGATTAATCATAAAGGGTTGCTTCGCATTTCTTGATGATTTTGTTGTTTCCTGCGCCTTCGGTGCTGGAAACACCCACAATGCGAATTGCTGATATGTGACTTTTAGGTAGCAGCAATCGCAAATTCACCCCGACATTTTGCGCTGCCATCGGCGATCGCTAGCTCATGGAGTGTAAATTCATCACCTAGTTTATGCACTAGTGTTTCTAGCAAATCTCGAATCTCCTCATCTGTATGGACTATAGGAGGAGTATCTGAGGCGATCGCCTCTAAGAAAATTGTAGACTTGAGGCAACTTTGCAAATCTGCGGCTGAAAGCTCGACATCCATGGTCACGCGGATAGGATCAAGTAATCGTAATGCTTCGCCTTTAAGGATTTGAGCAATATTGAGGTGGATGGCTTCGGCGCATAGGTCAATATTGGTGACAGCCAAACCCTGATACTTTGCCCCTGTGCCGCTTACATTTGCTTTAGGAATATCCCCGCTTAAAATCTGACGACTTTTGCCAGCAATCGCAATTTCGACGGTTTCGATATGCTCGACCTGCGATCGCAACCATAGTTTAATAATAGGAATTAATACAGAACTAACCACAGACATGAGTTGAACCTATTTAAGGTATGGACAGTCAAAACTAATAGCTTAGAAATAAGTTAAACCTGCCAATATTGCCTCAATAAGTATAGATGCTCATATGGATGTTCGCCATAGATGTTCAGAGCGGTAAACATAGATATCAGAGAATCACCTCACAATGATCCCGATCTCACGATTGTGCAAGCTTGCTTGCAGGGTGATCCCCATGGCTTTAAAAAACTGTATCAACGCCATCATCATAAAGTCCGTTCAACGCTCTTTCAGCTATGTGGTTCCGATGGTCTAGATGATTTGGTGCAAGATGTGTTTTTGCGAGCATGGAAAGGACTAGCCAAATTTCGGCAGTCCGCGCAGTTTTCGACATGGCTCTATCGGATTGCTTTCAATGTGGCAAGCGATCGCCGCAAAGCTCTAGCCAAAATGCGATCGCGAAATATCTCTGTCGAAGATGACCAACTGGAAAATCTTGCTGATGATGCGATCGCCCGTGAAAGTGATGAACAGCCTAGCCTAACCCAAATGCATTATCAAGACCTGATGCAACGCAGTTTAGCCAAGCTAAGCGAAGAGCATCGCGCTGTGCTAGTCCTGCATGATCTTGAGGAGTTGCCCCAAAAAGATATCGCCGAAATTTTATCTATTCCAGTTGGCACGGTGAAATCAAGATTGTTTCATGCCCGTAGTGCCATCAAAAAGTTTTTAGAAGCGCAAGGAGTCGAGTTATGAAAGATAAATATTCTCAGGGATTGCCCGAAAACTTTGGAGAAGATTCTCGCGAAAGTGCCCATGACTCCTTGGTATCTTTTCTTAAGCAAAACAAGCCCATCGCCCCACCACCCGCACCAGATTTTGAGCAGCAGCTATTTGCCGAAATCAGGAAATACCCACAGCAATCGCCGAAATCCGCTAAAGCAAATCTTCGTCGTTGGCTACCTTGGGCTTTGTTAATTCCCGCCGCGATCGCCTCAGCTCTAGCATTCAATTGGGCAACTAATCGCTCACAGTATCAAGTCGCTAATATCCCCAATATCAGTCAAGGAAAACTAATTAGTGAGGATGAGCAAGTGGAGATCGAGCAGTCATTGATCAATAGTTGGAGTGCAACCGATATCAACGTTTTACATGCTGCAAATACATCGACAACTGCATCAGACACACAACTTTTGATGGAGTTGTCTCCCCTTGAGTATGAATAAGCCTCACCCCAAACAGAGGGAGAGGGATTCAAAGCGAGATTTGTTAGTTAAATATCGAGATAACGAGAAATACTATGTTTAAGTCAAAAATCTTTCAATATGGAGCGATCGCTGTAGCTGTAATTGCTACTAGTGGTGCGATCTGGGCTAGTAACGCTAATTTAAAGTCACAGTCTCTCGCGCAATCTCAAACTCAGTCACAAATAAATTCTCAGCCTAGCTCTGAAAACAAACCAGATTTAGACCCCGACGACATATTAGCCCAAGCCCCAAATCGTCCAGATCGTAATGAAAATGCGAATATGCCCTCAGGTAGGATGCTAAAGCAATTAAATTTATCGACTGAGCAGTTACAAAAACTTAAAACCATTCGCGAGCGAGAGCTTGTGCGTATTCGAGAGCTTGCACAGCAATCACGTCAGGCTAATAAAGAGTTACGAGATTTACTAGCTGGTACAGCCAACAGCGATACGATTCGTTCTAAACATGATCAAGTATTAAGTCTTCAACAAGAATTACAAAAGCAACATTTTGAGCGGATGTTAGCTATGCGTGAAGTCTTGACCCCACAGCAGCGATCACAACTCCGCGACATCTTACAAAAAAATCGCCAAGATCGGATGAAAGAAGGTATGCGCGATCGGTTCAAAAGCCGTATACAAAAGCGATTCGATGATATGGACGAACGGTCAACCCTATAAATTATGACACCGATGTCCAAAAAGCATAGCTTTGCAATGCTTTTTGGACATCGGTGTAAATACCTAACGCGAAGAAATTGTTAAATCCCCTTCCCAAATCTAGAACTGCTCTTAATATGATTTCTAACTATTTCTAATACTTCTGTTGAACTTTATCAAAATTCACGAAGAAAGCCTGAACCTAATAAACTTGCATGACTGACTCTTTATCTTCTTACAAACCAGAAACCCAATCATTGCCAATGGCTG
>JBJTVM010000470.1:0-11329 GCA_046081205.1 Pseudanabaena sp.
AAGCGCCACTTTCAAAATTTCTTCTGGATTTTAAGTCAGCGCAAAGTGCTATATCAATCAAACCTCAAGATATTTTGGTTTAGGGTTATGCGTTAGAGGGTGAGCAGGCTAAGCTATGGTAGTTTTACCTCTTTATACCAAAACACAAAATGGCATAGCCATTTTGTGTTTTTAAAATCCTAACAGGGTTTGTTTTTTAGTTCACAGAAGTGTTGCCACTCTTTTGTGAATTGGTATTAAATCACTAAATCTATTAATAGAGTCTCATAAAGTAAGCATATGGAAAAAATTAAAGCTGGTTTAAATATTGTAATTTTTATGTTTTTAGCAGGTTTTATCGGGTTAGAAGTCTGGACATTAGTATCACATCTCTTAAAGACATAGAGTAAATAAGTCTCTATAGAAATGAAAGAGATAGCTAGAACAAATCAAAACCCAAACAAATAAAGGCGGCGCTTAGCGCCGCCTTTATTTGTTTGGGTTTTGGTATTATGCCTTCGGTGGAGTACTGCGAATTTCCGAATAAAACTTTGAAGATTGGACGCGGCGATCACTAGCAAGATCTCCTTGTAACAAAGTTGCCACGCGAAATCTTAGGTTAGGATTGCCATACCAAATGCGCTCTTCGATCACATTTTGAGCAATCACTGTATGAATTGTGAGAGCTTCATCTGCACCAAGCTCATAGACCCCCTTACCTTGCTTGGTTAACATCAAGCCTTTTTGTGGTGAACCGAGATCATTAGGGACAGGCACAATTAAAGCATGACCTTTTGGCTTATTGCTGCTTAGAGATTCTTCCTCCCATGACATCTTCATTGGATGCAAGACAGTATTTGGATCAATGCCATACTTCTGGCAAATTGCAATCAAATCTGGATCATCAAAATTTAAGGTAGTAATCTCAATCACAGAACGAGTATCACTACCATTTCCCTTACTAAATTGATGATCGCTGCGTTGCGATCGCCAACGACCGATAAAGAGTTCGAGAAATTGATGAATATCCATTTGTGAAAATAGTGAAAAATAAAGACAAGACTTAAGGAGACCAACAAATTTTATAGTAATTTGCAGTCAAAGCAAAGGGGGCGCTAAGCGCCCCCTTTGCTTTTTGGGTTTTAAAGAGATTGAGATTTAGCGACGAGGAACTAAACGTTCGTAGTCAAGATTTTGAGCAGATACAGGGGTTGAGGTAGAAGGAGCAGCCGAAATGCTACGAGCCATATTCAAGAACAAAGCTGGATCGCCTGTCTTTGGTGCTCTGTCGGTAGATACATAGCTTCGTACAGTATTTTGCCAGATAAGCTGAGGGAAGCCCAACTGTGCGCGATGGTATGCATCGTAGCGAGGAGACTTGAGGTTAAAAGGCACTTCGCCAATTCTTTGGCTAGGTAGAACACGACGACGTTGGTAAGGCAGGATGTCATCACCAAAAGCCTCAAGATATTCATCGCTGCTGAGCAATGCATCAATAAAGCCTTCAATACCTTTGGTCGCAACTACGATTGACCAAGCAATTTTTTCTTTTTCGCTGTAAACATCACGACCAAGAACACGCTGTACAGTTTGTTCTACAAAACGATAGTTGCTGTTTTTATCATAAAAACTGCTTCTATAAGTCTTAGAGAGTACTAGTCCACGCACAAACTGTCTGACCGAGATATAGCCAGAACGCAATTGCGACTCTAGAGTAGATTCACGATCGGTTGCAAAAGCATGGAAGAAAATTTGACGATATGCAGCTTCAATCAACTCATCTAGATCACTGCTAGAGAGTAGGTTTGCAGTGGTATAAATGCGAGGTGTATTGTCACTACCAACTGTAAAACCAGCGACGCGAGCATTTTGCGTTGCTGGAGCGTAATTCAACAAAGGAAGAGCCACGTTTAAATCTCCAAAATGTTATCGAAAAGTTATAAAAATACCTATTCCCAAACATACAATGAGTTTGGGGCTAAATAAGCTAAATATAATTACGAGAGGCTAATCTCTAGTCAATGATAGGATAGGCGAAATTAGCTAGTTCTAATTGCTTCACATAAGTTTACGTTTCAGAAAGAAGACGAAACCCTGTGTTGCCTCTTTCTAGCCTGTAAATTAAGTAGTTGCCATGTTTTTTGATTACTGTAAGTTTGCTGATCGCTTTTGGACATGGCGCGGCTATGAGATTGGTTATTGCGCTAAGGGGTTAGAGGATCAAGGATTAGAAAAAGATAAGCCTGCAATTGTCCTCATCCATGGATTTGGTGCGTCAGTGGGACATTGGCGCAAAAATGTGCCAGTGTTAGCTCAAAAATTTAGAGTTTATGCGATCGACTTAATAGGTTTTGGCTCTTCATCTCAACCCAAGCCAAGCGAGTTGCCCTATACCTTCGAGACTTGGGGACATCAGATTGCCGATTTTGTGCGGGAGGTGGTGGGCGATCGCGCCGTATTGGTTGGTAATTCGATTGGCGCAGTGGTGGCGATGCAAGCAGCCATCTATTCACCTGAACTGGTTACCACAACAGTATTAATTAATTGTTCGTTACGGCTATTACAAGAACAAAATCAATTATCTATGCCTTGGTTGAAGCGCCTAGGCGTAAAGACTGTTCAAAATATCTTGGGTAATCGGGCGATCGCCAAATTGTTTTTTGATCAAGTACGTCAACCGCGATCAGTAAAACAAATTTTGTCACAAGCATATATAGATCGTAGTGCCATTACCGATGAGTTAATTGAAATTTTAATCAAGCCTGCTCAAAACCCTAATGCTGTTGATGTGTTTATGGCTTTTGTGCGCTATTCACAGGGACCAAGACCTGAAGATTTATTGGCGATTTTGCCCTGTGAGGCGATCGTGCTGTGGGGCGATCGAGATCCTTGGGAGCCAATAGAATTGGGTCGCAAGTCTTTTACAAGATTTGATTGTGTTAAGGAATTTATTGACATTCCCAATGCAGGGCATTGTCCACAGGATGAAGTACCAGAGGTAATTAATGATATTTTGCTAAAGATGATAAATTCGTAAATTTGAATTCACGATTACTTGTTACTAACCAGCAATAAATCTTCAATATTTCGCATCATGGTATTGCAAATATTATCTAGAGGTAAATCATTAGGATCGTGCCCAAAGGGATCTTCAATTTGAATACCAATTTCTTCAATCCCTAAGAGAGTGAAACTAATTAAGGCGACGATTGGTGCAGTCATCCATTCCAGTTGAGCAACCATTTGAAATGGAAGTGACAAGCAATAAATCATCAACAATTGCTTTAAATGGATAGAATAAGCAAGTGGAATAGGCGTTCTCAAAATTCGTTCACAAATACCCGTAACATCAACCATTTGATTTAAGAGTTGAACCATGTCACTAAGTTGATAGAGATCAAGCTTGTCTTGTTGTGCTTGCTCTTGAAAATAGCTATTAATCCAAAAGGCAATTTCAAGGGGAGGATGATTCATCGTCTTAAGACGGTGAAATTGTTCTAAAGAGAGATTGGCTTCGAGTTCGGCATTAATTGGTTCCGATCGCAAATATAGTTTTAGGGCGATCGCAAAAGCTGGTAATAGCTTGACCGCTGCAACTTTAGCTTGGCGATCTTTGGGTTGATGCTCTGAAATTGCTACTAAAATTTGTCGCGAGAGGTTTCGTACAGTATTTACGAGAGTCCCCCATGCTTTGCGCCCTTCCCAAAATCTTTCATAGGCTGTATTGGTCCTGAATACGAGTAATAAACCCAGCACAATATTAGGAATGAGGCTACCTAAAATAGGTAGAGAAACTTTGATATTTAATAGATATAAAATATAGACGCAAACGCCAAATAATCCACATAATAGCGATCGCGGCAAGACTTCTGGAACTACTGAGCCTTTCCAGCGTAGGGCAATATGAAACCAACTATCCTTTTTTTTCATTAGAGATCGCGATTTAGGATTACAGTGCTTTGCATTTAATTAAAACCCAAAAAGATTTTTGAAAGCGCCGCTTCGCAACGCTTTCAAAAATCTTTTTGTACTGCTCAAAGCTTCAATAGGCTCTACTACATGCGAGAAAGCTCTGAAATTATAGGTTAATATCCCTAACTTCGTCTGAGCAATTAATACCAATTCATGAAAGTGTTGCCAAACTTTTGCGAATTAAAAAAACAAAGCTATTAAGGGTTTTAGAATCACAAAATGACGTAGCCATTTTGTGGATTGATACAGCGATGTCAAAGAAATTGAAAATGTCGCTTCACGACATTTTCAATTTCTTCTGGATTTTAAAAATGTAGAGTCAATTCGTGAATTGACTCTACATTTTTTGTCTCACTCAATGATATAAAAGTAGGGATGGCAATGGAGCTTGCCGAAACCGCTTTGCGTTATCGATTGTTTTTGTAACGTTTAAAAGGCTGATGGCTCCTACTTATTCCGACTTGTGGCGGAAAGGTAGGAATGCGCGGATGCCTAGATCAATCTTTTCTCTACAAGTCACGTTCTACACTTCAAAATTATCGTGACGCAATGTTAGAGAGTATTATTTGGATTTTGGTGATGGGTTTCTTTGTTGGGCAGATTGCTCGACGGTTGAGAATTCCTGCACTTGTTGGCATGGTATTAGTCGGCATCCTCTTAGGAACGCAAGTAGGCAATGTAATTAGTCCCGAAGTGTTAGGTGCGGCTAAGTCTCTCCGCATGATTGCGGTGATGGTGATTTTGATGAAAGCTGGGCTGGGAATTGATCGTGAAAAACTTGCTCAACAGGGAACTGTCGCCTTAAGGTTAGGTTTTTTACCTGCGGCTTGTGAAGCGATCGCGATCGCCTTTGCATCGATGTGGTTACTACAATTTGATTTTTTAACGGGGCTATTACTAGGCTGCATTATCGGCGCAGAATCTCCTGCTGTCATTGTACCAGCGATGTTACGACTGAAAAGCCTAGGATGGGGAGTAACCAAGGGGATTCCCGATGCGATTCTCACGGGCAGTGCTTTGTCAAATGTATTGTTATTGCTATTGTTTAGTCTACTGTTAGCATTCTTAGCCCAAGGCTCAGCGACAGGAATTACATTGTTAGGCATTACCCTTATCCCTTGGCAGTTACTACCGTTGCAAATCATCATCCAAATCACACTAGGTGTATTAATAGGATGGGCTTCGGCTCGAATGCTGGTATCGCTATTAATCAAGCAGAAATGGACTCAAAATGCAGTTCAAGATTCTTTAGTTGCTGCAAGTATTGCCCTGTGTTTGGTAGTCCTAGCTGAGCATATGCCTGTTTTTTCTGGCTATTTGGCAGTGATGGCGATGGGATTTTTTTTAATAGAACTGGATGCACCTCTAGCTCGGAGACTAAGAGGAGGTTTTGATAGTTTATGGACGATCGCCGAAATAATTTTATTTGTGCTACTAGGAGCAAGTATTCAACTGAATGTTTTAGGAAATAATCTGCTAGTAGGTCTGTTGATATTAGGAATTGGCACTTTGGTTGGGCGATCGCTTGGTTGGTATCTGTCTACTGTGGGGAGTAATTGGACATGGAAAGAGCAGTTGTTCTTATTGCCAACCAACTCAGCCAAGGCGACGGTACAGGCTGCTATTGGGGCAATTCCTTTGGCGCAAGGGCTTGCTGGTGGTGAGACAATTTTAGCGATCGCTGCACTTTCGATTTTAGTCACTGCACCTTTGGGGGCATGGGCGATTCCTACCTTTGCTCCAAAACTTCTAGAACGTGGTGAAGTCGATCCCACCAAAGTCGCGATTTTGGGTTGTCCAATTTTCCTTGCTGCTGTTGATGATTCGCCCCTATCAACAGATGTTTTAACTAAAGCCGCAGAATTAGCAAGGCGTAGTGATGGTGAGGTGATTGTTTTGTATGTGGATAATCTTGGCGATCAACAGGCGATCGCGCTTTTGCAAAGAAAATCTCAAAAGCTCTTATCAGATATTCGCCATGAGTTTTTGAGTATTGCTGGAACAGTTCCCGAAGAAATTCTTCGGGTGGCTGAATCTCGCAAAGTAACAGATATTGTAATCGGCAAGCGAGGACATCAACCATGGGAGCAGGTGCTAGTGGGTTCTGTATCTCAAGCAGTTCTGGAAGCGAGCCTCATCCCTGTTATTTTAGTGGAATCACGTTAAGTTTAACGTCAGTTCGACGAATGGGCAAAATGGTAAAAATGAAAGTGCGATTTTTACCATTTTGCTCCATTTGCGAAGCACTTCGCGCGGCGCAAATGGCTATATCAAATTCACGTTAAGCTTAGATGCGATCGCCAAACCCAGAAATGGCTAAAGTGATCGCTAAATTCCTATGATCGCCTTATTTTTTTGATCAACAAACAAAACAAAATATGTCAGATGCTCAAATTAGTGCTATAAAGTTCGCAAACTAGACGCAACCAATTAAGTCAATTAAAAAATTAGTGCCAAACTTAGTCCCTAGCGTTATTTCAGATGGCATTGTTACGAGGTGATTTCTTCAATGGAGAGCAATAATATTCGTAGTAATAGTAATTACGAGCAGACCCTCGCGGGAGTCACCAAGGACTTGTCAGATCTGCGGGCAAATATCTTGGGCAAACTCAGCCGTGAAATTTTGATTTTACAAGCACAAAAAAATGCTCTAACTGATGATATCCAGCGTCTCCAGTCTCAGCGTAAGGAGCTAGAGGTGTTAACTGTCGCGCAGCAAGGCATGAATCAGCAAGAAATTCAGCGCCAACAATGGATTGAGCAACTTGCCCAAGCAATCACTTATCATTTAAAAAATGATGTGATCGTTACTAACTCAAAGGTACTCAGTGATCATTCTGAGAACTTTGAGCAGTTAATGCTCAATCTTGATGGTGCTATTCGAGCTACATTCCAGTCTTTACAACGGGATGTGGATACCTATCAGCGCGATCTGGATGATCAGATGCAACGTATGTATACACAACGACAACAAGGCGAGTTAATGCTCTCGGCTCTTGTTGAAAGAATTGATGAATATCTACGACGATCATCGGGCGATCGCTACGGTGGGGGCAGTACAGGAGTAAATCCACCAATCAACTTCACGGGGACATCTGGTTTTGTGGGGGCTATCGGCACTAATGGCAGCAACACTGCACCTATTATTCCTAACGGCAATGCTAATTACGGACAAATTCAGATTCCTACATTTAGTAGTAGCCAGTTTAGGCAATATGACCCCAATGACACTCGCCCCTATGCTGGTGATCCCACAGAACCATCCAACTCTCTAGAATCATCTCCTCCCATAGCTCAACCAACTAAGAGTCTCAATGACTGGTGGTTAGGATTTATCCTGGTATTAGGAGCTTCAGTGGTTTTGTCCTTGCAAAATATTTTAGTAAGGGTGATTTTCTCCAACTCCAGTATTTTTGGTCTGTTTAGTTTTGGCGGATTGATTAAAGCCACCGTTCCCAACTCCTTTATGTTGTTAATGTTGCGAATGCTGTTTGCAACACCAATTATGTGGATGGTGGCTAAGTTTATTTTTCGGGTGGATGTATTACGAGACTTTCAATATTTGCTCACACCTAACCGTAGATTGTTATTCTGGCGGGTCGCCTTCAGCGCTTTACTGCAATTTGCCTCTTTTGCTTTTATTTATGTAGCTTTAGGCATTTTGAATCCAGGACTAGCTGTCACTTTATTTTTCATCTTCCCGACAGTTACAGTTTTGATGGCTTGGCTGCTGTTTGGCGATCGCCCTAGCAAGGAGCGCTGGTTGGTAATCGGGGTAATTTATGTAGGGATTATGCTGACCTACAATGTTTTTGGCGTTAACAAGCCTGACACATGGGGTGTAATTGCAGCTATGCTTTCAGGAATTGCTTTTGCAGGATATATCATTACTTCCCAAGCTTGTTTTAAACAACTAAATCCAGTCTCTTTTACCTCAATTAACTTTGCGATTATTTTGTTACTCTGCTTTGGAACATTGCCATTTACCTTAACTTCGATTTCATTTAATAGCTCACTTATCTTTATGTGCTTCCTGATCGCACTGACTACTTTAGGTGGCTATTTACTGACTAGTTTCGGTACAAAATTAATGGGTGCAGCACAAGCCTCGATTGTGAGTGCTAGTGGTCCCGTGTTTACAACCTTCTTAGCATTCACAATTTTAGGAAACAAGCTAGAACTGATCCAGCTATTTGGGGTGTTTTTAGTAACAGGTGGTGTGGGTCTGCTCAGCTTGCAAAACATGTATAAGAAAACTGCTAAATAAAAAAAGGTGAGATGAGCTTAACGTCCCCTCCAGCAGTTCTCATTATGAAATTGATTTTGTTGTTTCCATCGCCTTCGGCGCTGGAAACACCAAAATCGATTTTTTGAAAGCCCGCCGTTGGCGGGCTTTCAAAAAATCGATTTGTATAATGAGAATTGCTGGTTTTATTGCTCTATTGCTGAAGACATTTCAGTATGTCCTTGCCAAGCACTACAAGATTGTTGGAAAATATGACGCGGCTCGTCTGCGCCAGCACAAGATTCCTGTGAGTTCGGGCAATCTTGACATTCGATATGTTGCCTACAATGATCAATCAATGGCAAAAGTTCGTTATGCAGTATTTGCAGTTGTTGGATTGTCTCTTCAATCATCTTGGCTTTTTTAAGCAGAGAATCATGCACAGCCTGACAAGCGGGGAACTTTCCATCTTTGACCGCCAAAATTTCTCTGATGTCATCTAGACTCAATCCCATCGCCTTAGTCTGGGTGATAAAAGCTAAGCGATCTACATCTTCTTGACTAAACAAACGATATCCCGCCTCAGTTCTCAGAGGAGAGGGAATCAGGCCAATTCGTTCATAGAAATAAAGCGTCTGAGGATTTAGCCCTAATTTACGGGAGACTTCACCAACTTGCAGCATTGACATCTTTGCTTTTTCCATCCAACGGTTACAAGTGTAGACCTTATACTATGGTATAAGGTCAAGAATTTCACTTAAAAATCTTTATTGTAAAGATGCTTTTTATACCAAAACACGAAATAGTCCAGCCATTTCGTGTTTTTAAAGCCCTTACTGGATTTGGTTTTTAATTTAATGTGAGACCGAAAGTATCCCTACGCCTGATGATGTTTTCTTGTTAATCGGAGTTTCTGATTGCAACTTGAAATACGATCGCGATATTAAGATTCCACTCTATGCCAAATCAGGAATTCCCGAAGTATGGATTGCCAATATCGAGGAGCAGGTATTTGAAGTTTTTAAATCTCCAAATCAGAGTAGTTATGAACAGATCGGGATTTATCGAAAAAGTGAAGTAATTCTGATTGAAAGCTTAGGGGTAGCGATCGCTGTTGATGAAGTTTTCTAGATTTCTAGATCTTGGGATTTGGCATTGCTCTAGAGGTAAGGATAGGCGGCGCTTTGCGCCGTTTATCCTTACTGAAGAATCGTAAATTAAGTTGAATTATCGGTATATTTGGCGATCGCAAGGATTAAGATCTTAATACATACAGATATAGCGAGTTCAAGCTTACCAATGGCGAGTTTGAGCTTAATGTATCTGCTCAGGAATGGAGAAAAGATCATGGCGATCGCCTCAATAAATCCTGTAACGGGAGAATTGTTAAAGACTTTTGAGCCTTTGACAGATGAGCAACTCGAACATAAGCTAGCACTCGCCGATCGCACCTTTGCCACCTACAAACACACAAGTTTTGGCGATCGCGCCCAATGGATGCAACAAGCTGCCGACATTTTGGAAGCGCGGAAAACTGAATTTGGGATCATCATGACCCTTGAAATGGGGAAAACGCTCAAAAGTGCGATCGCCGAAATTGAGAAATGTGCCAATCTTTGCCGCTTTTACGCTGAACATGCGCCGAGCTTTTTAGCTGATACCTCTGCTCAAACTGACGCTAGTCGCACGATCATTCGCTATCAACCTCTAGGAATTATCCTTGCAGTCATGCCTTGGAACTTTCCATTTTGGCAAGTGTTTCGCTTTGTCGTGCCTGCACTGATGGCAGGGAATGTGGGATTGCTCAAACATGCTTCTAATGTGCCGCAATGTGCCTTAGTGATCGCGGATGTCTTCCATGCCGCAGGTATACCTGAAGGTGCATTTCAAACCCTGTTAATTGGTGCAGATCGCGTAGCGGGACTAGTTGCCGATGCGAGGGTAAAGGCTGCGACATTGACGGGCAGCGAACCTGCGGGACAAAGCCTTGCCGCGATCGCAGGGCATCATCTCAAAAAAGTAGTTCTAGAACTAGGGGGCAGTGATCCGTTTATTGTGCTTAAAAGTGCGGATTTGGAATTAGCAGTGAATACCGCAGTGACAGCGAGGGTGATGAACAATGGACAGACCTGTATTGCAGCGAAGCGATTTATGATCGAAGAGGCGATCGCTGACCAGTTTATTGCTAAATTTGTTGAGAAATTCAAAGCTTTAAAAGTAGGCGATCCAATGCAACCTGAAACTGACGTTGGTCCCCTTGCGACTCCTCAAATTTTAGATGATCTAGATTTGCAGGTGAAAGCCACCGTCGATCTAGGTGCAAAGGTTTTAGTCGGTGGTTATCGCCTAAAAGAGAAAGGTAATTTCTACGCGCCGACAATTTTGGCGGACATTCCCTTGGGTGCGCCGCCCTATCAAGAAGAATTTTTTGGTCCTGTTGCGTCAGTATTTCGGGTGAAGAATATCACTGAAGCGATCGCCCTTGCCAATAGCACTAGTTTTGGATTAGGAGCAAGCTTTTGGAGTAAAGATCCACAGGAAATAGAATTAGCGATCGAACAAATCGAGGCGGGTGCAGTCTTTGTAAATGGGATGGTCAAATCCGATCCGCGTGTTCCTTTTGGGGGAATCAAGCGATCGGGCTTTGGGCGTGAGTTAGGTGTCGAAGGTATTCGCGAATTCGTGAATATTAAAACTATTTGGATAAAGTAAACCCATATTAGTAAGCAGGCACAGCGTGCTTATTAATATTTAATTAAATACAACTATGAAAACCGCAGAATTATTAGTCAAATGTTTAGAGAATGAGGGAGTAGAGTATATCTTCGGTCTTCCGGGGGAAGAGAATATGGCAGTTCTCAATGCCCTTGAGAATTCATCGATTAAATTTATTACTACTCGCCATGAGCAAGGAGCTGCTTTCATGGCAGATGTCTATGGCAGACTTACAGGCAAACCAGGGGTATGTTTATCGACGCTAGGACCTGGAGCCACAAATTTGATGACGGGGGTTGCCGATGCCAACTTAGACTGTGCGCCATTGATTGCCATTACAGGGCAAGTGGGAACTGATCGGATGCATACCAATTCCCATCAATACCTCGATCTAGTTGCCATGTTCGAGCCTGTAACCAAATGGAATGCCCAAATCGT